>CADEEN010000294.1 GCA_902826345.1 uncultured Burkholderiales bacterium
GAACGAGCGACGCCTTGCGGGTGTTGGGGTTGCCGATGAGGAGGTAGGCGTCCATGACTGCGGCCTGCTGCACGCTGCTCGAACATAACACCCGACAACGGCGCCCGATGCATGCCGTGCTCACCGTTTAGCATCCCCAGAATGACTCGACGTCCGATCACGCTGCTCTGCGCCGCACCCGCGGCCGGCGCCCTGTCGATGTGAACGCGCGCGACACGATGGCCAGCAAGAAGAAGCCCCGCGCCCGTGCCACGCCGGCCACCACCGAAACGCCCGACGCCAAGCACCCGCGCCTGGATCGCTACGCCACGCCCGATCTCGTCGCGGCCTTCGTCGACGACCAGACCGAAGCCGTTGCCGCCGTGCGCGCCGCCAGCGCCGACATCGCGCGCGCGGTCGATGCCGCCGTGCCGCGCATGCGCGCCGGCGGTCGCCTGATTTACATCGGCGCGGGCACCAGCGGCCGCCTCGGCGTGCTCGACAGCGTCGAGCTGACGCCCACGTTCAACTGGCCGCGCGAGCGCGCGCGGGCGTTGATGGCCGGCGGTGACCCGGCGATGTACGTCGCCGTCGAAGGCGCCGAGGACGACGCGCCGCAGGCCGCGCAAGACCTGCACCGCCTGGGGCCGACGCCCAACGACGTCGTCATCTGCGTCGCCGCGTCGGGCAGCACGCCGTACGTGCTCGGCGCGATCCAGCATGCGCGCATGTGCGGCGCGTTGACGATCGGCATCGCCAACAACGCCGGCTCGCCGGTGGCGGCGCTGGCCGAGATCGGCATCACGCTGGCCACCGGTGCCGAAGTCATCAGCGGCTCGACGCGACTGAAGGCCGGCACGGCGCAGAAGATCGCGCTCAACACCTTCTCGTCGGCACTGATGGTGCGGCTGCACAAGGTCTTCGGCAACCTGATGGTCGATCTGCGGGCGTCGAACTCGAAGCTCATCGCACGCGCAGAGCGGCTGACGATGCTCGCCACCGGCTGCACGATCGGCGTCGCGCGCGAGACCTTGGCGGCCTGCGGCTGGCACATCAAGACCGCGATCGTCGCCATCGAGCGCCAGGTCGATGTGGCCACCGCCGACAGACTGCTCGACGCTGCCGACGGCGACACCTGGGCCGCGCTCGACGCCCCTTTGCCGTGATCGCCTTTTTGCATGGGCGTCTGGCGCTGCTGCTGACGTTCTTTCGCCTGGTGTTGCGGCAGATTGGGGATCGGCAGGTGGCCTGTCATCTGGTCTGATCGCAGAAGTAAAACCTCCACGCTCGCTTCGCTCGCCTGACATGACCCACGACAAGCTCGCCCACCTGCTGCTCGCCGCCGTGCGTGCGCAGCGTTTCGAGCTCACCGCCGATGCGATGCAGGGCGGCGCGCCGATCGCGCACTTTCCGAGCATCGATCTGGCCGTCGCCGCGTTCCCGCGCCACGCGCCCCCGGTCTGGGCCAACGTGCTGTTCTCGCGCGAGCATCCGCTGGGCGTCATCGCCGACATCGGCAGCGACGGCGGGCCGGTGCGCAACATCCGCTTCGACGCCGACGTGCGCGACGAGCAGCAGCGCTCCGTCGCCTGGTGGCCCGATTCGGACTGGCAGCGGTTGCACGTGCCGCCGCTGTGGGGCGACGGGCCGCACCGCTTCGTCGCGCCGTACCCGGCGTCGCTGGCCAAGCTGCTGGTGGCCGTCGGCGTGGCGCGTCTGGTCGACCAGCAGGGCGCGTCGTGGGCCGACGAGGTCGAACATGCCGGCGAGGTGCGCAGCATCGCGCAACTCGGCGAGGAGATGATCACCGTCAGCGGCAACAACGCCACCTCGGCGCTGGTAGCGCTGCTGCACAAGAGCGGCGTGCTCGGCACCACGCGCGACCGCCTGCACGACGCCTTCGCGCTCTACGGCCTGCCGACCTTGCGCTTCGAGAACACGCGCCCCGATGGTGGCTGGGGCAACGCTGCGGGCGCCGGCGTCGGCCAGTTGCAGATGACGGCGTGGGACAGCGCGCGCTTGTTGTGGCTGCTCGACGCCGACGCGCCGCCGGCGCCGTGGCTGGCGCCCGGCACGCCGCCGTTGGTCTCGCGCGACAGCCAGCGCCAGTTGCGGCAATGGCTCGAAGCGCAGGCGCTGCACGAGGTCCTGTCGTCGACCGCGCTGGCCGGCGAGCCGGGGTGGGTGGCCGGGCTGCCGGCGCAACTGCCGGCGCGCTGGATCGACGCCGACGGCGCGGTGGTGGCCGGCGGCTACCGCTTCGAGCCCGACGTGCGCCAAGCGTCCGAGCGCGCCACGCTGCGCTTCGCGCACAAGACCGGCACGACGGAGAACTACGCCTCGGACGCCGGCATCGTGCGCGGCATCTCGCGGCCGGGCGGTCCGGCGCGGAGCTGCCACTACGTCATCGCGCTGACGAGCAACCTCGGCACCCGCTACGCGCCGAGCGCCCACTGCGCGACGACCTGGCGCGTTCCGGCGCTCGGCAGAACGATCGACGCGGCGCTGATGCCGTGGTTCGGCTGACGACGGTCACGTCGCTGCACCCTGCATCCGCCGTGACCCCTGCGCCGTAGTGGTCGGGCGGTCGAGATCCTTCGATCGCCGCTTTCTAGAATCGCCCGCCGATGGCGCCCACAACAAGACCCTGCCCACCGTGAAAAGCCCGTCCGATGGATTCGACTACGAAGCCGCCGTCGAGGCCTGCGCGCGCGGCGAGCGCTACGCGTTGCGCTCGCTCTACGAGCATGAAGCGCGCTGGCTGCTCGCCGTGGCACAGCGCATCGTGCGCGACCGCGAGCTCGCGCGCGACGTGGTGCAGGACGCCTTCCTGCAGATCTGGCAGCGCGCGTCGAGCTTTCGCCGCGATCTCGGCTCGGGCCGCGGCTGGATCTACACCGTGGTCCGACACCGCGCGCTCGACGTGGCGCGCACCGCAGGGCGCGAAACCGCGGCCGGCGACGACATCGACGCGCTGGCCGATGCGGTTGCGGTGGCCGGCGGCCGCCACGACGCCGAGCCCGCGATCGACACAGAGTCGCTGTCGCACTGCCTCGACACGCTGGAGGCGAGCAAGCGCGACTGCATCGTGCTGGCCTTCGTCGAGGGCTACACGCAGGACCAGATCGCGCGCCGCCTCGAAACGCCGATCGGCACCGTCAAGTCGTGGATCCGGCGCGGCCTGCTGTCGTTGAAGGAGTGCTTGTCGTGAAGCTCGACAACCCGGACGACCGCAGCGCGGCTGCCGGCGAGTACGTGCTCGGCACGTTGAGCCAGGACGAGCGCCGCGAGGTCGAACTGGCGCTGGCCACCGACGCCGCCTTGCAGGCCGAGGTCTATGCCTGGCAGGACCGCCTGTTGCCGCTGGCCGCCCGCGTGCCGCCGGCGACGTCGGAGCCGGCGCCATGGCCGCCGCTCGAATCCCGCCTCGGTCCGCAAGGCGCCACCACCGCCGCGTCGCGTCCGGCCGCCGCGCCGGCCGGCAACGACCCGCTGTGGCAGCGCCTGCGGCGCTGGCAGATCACCGGCGTGGCGGCCATCGCCGCGTCGATGCTGCTCGCCGCACTGCTCGTGCTGCGCGGCGGCCCGGCCGTGCCGGAAGAGCGCTACCTGGCGATGCTGCAGGCACCGAGCGACAACTCGACCGGCTGGCTGGTCGAAGTCACCGCGGGCAAGCAGGTTCGCCTCGTGCCGGTGGGCCCGACGCCGCCGGTGCCGGTGGGCCGCGCGCTGCAGTTCTGGACCAAGCCCGAAGGCGCAGCCGGGCCGACGTCGCTCGGCCTCGTCGAGCCGGGGCGCGTGACGACGTTGCCGGTGTCGGTGCTGCCGGCCGTCGGCGCGCAGCAGTTGTTCGAGCTGACGCTGGAGCCGGCCACCGGCTCGCCGATCGGCCGGCCGACGGGGCCGATCCTCTACGTCGGCAGGACGTTGCGGTTGTAGCGGCGCTCGTGGTGCGGCCCCGGCGCGGCAACGACAATGCCGCATGCTGCGCGCCCACCATTTCTCCGGCTTCGCCGCCGGCCCGAAACTCATCGTGCTCGGCGCGGTGCACGGCAACGAAACCGCCGGCACGCGCGGCATCGAACGCGTGCTGGCCGAACTCGACGGCGGGCGCTGGCGCATCGATCGCGGCAGCCTGACGCTCGTGCCGGTGACCAACCCGCTGGCCTACGACAAGGGCACGCGCAGCGGCGAGCGCAACCTGAACCGGCGCTTGTTGCCGACGGCTACGCCGCGCGTTTACGAAGATCGCATCGCCAACACGCTGTGCCCATGGCTGGCCGCGCACGACGTGCTGCTCGACCTGCATTCGTTCCGCAGCCCCGGCCGGCCGTTCGTCATGCGCGGGCCGCAGGACAACCGTGGCCTGCTGGAGCCGTTCGCGCATGCGCTGGCCGAAGGCCGGTTGGCCGAGCACCTCGGACCGGCGCGCATCGTCGATGGCTGGATGAGCGCCTATGCGCAGGGCGCGGCGCGGCGGCGCGCGCGCGGGCTGCCGGACGCCGATCCGAGCTACGGCATCGGCACGACCGAGTACATGCGCGCGCAAGGCGGCTACGGCGTGACGCTCGAATGCGGCCAGCACGACGATCCGGCCGGGCCCGAGGTGGCGTATCGCGCCATCCGCCAGGCGGTGGCCTTGCTCAGGCTGTCCGACCTGCCGCTGGCGCCGCCGGCCGCGCCGCTGCAGCGCTTGAGTCTGGTCACGGTGATCGATCGTGAGCATGAAGGGGACCGCTTCGCGAAGACCTGGACCAGCTTCGATGCCCTGCGCGCCGGCGACCTGATCGCCACGCGCGCCGACGGCACGCGGGTGTGCGCAGAGCACGACGGCCACATCGTCTTTCCCGACCCGAACGCGATGCCGGGTCACGAGTGGTTCTACCTCGCCGAGACCGCGCGATGAAGACGCTCGACGGTTTCATCGTCACGGCGCAAGCGCTGCTGCGCGGCCGCGTGATCGTCGACGGCGAGCGCATCGCCGCCGTCGAAGGCGCGCCGGTGGATGGCGACGCGTGGCGCGACAGCCCCTTGCCGATCCTGCTGCCCGGCTTCATCGACCTGCACGTGCACGGCGGTGGCGGTGCCGACACGATGCAAGCCGGTGCCGCGATCGACACCATCGCCCGCACTCACGCGAAGCACGGCACGACATCGCTGCTGGCGACGACGATGACCGCGCCGCACGACGAGATCGAAGCCGCGCTGCGTGCCCTCGCGCCGGCGTGCCGCGCGCGCGCCGACGGCGCGGCGCGTGTGCTCGGCGTGCACCTCGAAGGCCCGTACATCAGCCCCGACAAGCTCGGCGCGCAACCGGCGTTCGCCACCGCGCCGAACGTGGGCGACATCCTCGCGCTGCACGCCATCGCGCCGATCCGCGTGCTGACACTCGCGCCCGAATCGCCCGGCGCGCTGGCAGCGATTCCCGCGCTCGTCGCCGCCGGCCTGCGCGTGCAGATCGGCCACAGCGCCGCCACCTACGAAGACGCCTGCGCCGCGCTGGCGCAGGGCGCGACAGGCTTCACGCATCTGTTCAACGCGATGAGCGCGCTGCACCACCGCGCGCCCGGCGTGGCCGGCGCGGCGCTGGCGCATGCCGAGCGTGCGGAAGTGACCGTCGATCTGC
>CADEEN010000295.1 GCA_902826345.1 uncultured Burkholderiales bacterium
CACCGACGGCGCGGCCGGCAGCGCTTTCTTCAGCGAGAGGGGCGACGACGCGTGGAGCGCGGCGGGTGTGGCGTGGGTGCGAGGCGTGGCCTGGGCCACCGTGTCAGGCCAGGATCGCGACGGCCAGCGCCGGCACACCGACGATCAGCAGCGTGGTGACGAAGCGGCGCGCCAGCAGGCCGTCGATCAGCTCGGCCCAGCCGAGCGCGCGGCCGCGCCAGCGGTAGCCGTCGCGGCAGGCGGCATGAAACGATCCGGCCGATGCCGCATGCTCCTCGAGCAGCGACTCGGTATCGTGAAAAAGCAGGCCGCTGGAAGCGGGCAGGGGTGTCGTGGTGGAGCTGAGCATGGCGGCCTCGATAGGGTTCGTCGACGTTAAATCTGTTGCAGCTCATGTTAGAAAGATGCGGACTTTGAAGCTGTCGGTGCGGCGACCGACGGGTTGTAGGAAAAGACTCACACTGCACCACACCATGACCGCCACCCCCTGTCAGGACTGCCCTTTGCGACCCTTGCCGCTGTTCATGGCGCAGAGCGACGACGAGCTGGCGCTGGTGCAGTCGCTCAAGCGCCGCGAGCAGACGCTCGAGGCCGGCGCGACGCTGATCCACGAGGGCCAGGTCGATGCGCCGCTGTTCACGCTGCTCGAAGGCTGGGCATTTCGCTTCAAGACGCTGTCCGACGGCCGCCGCCAGATCCTCAACTTCCTGCTCGCAGGTGACTTCGTCGGCGTGCAGCAGAAGATGGGCGACGGCGCCGCGCACGGCGTGATCACGCTGACCGACGCCGTGTTCTGCGTCTTCCAGCGCGACGCGCTGTGGACGATGCACCGCGAGCAACCGTCGATGGGCTTCAACGTGACGTGGCTGACGGCGCACGAAGAGTCGGTGGTCGACGAGACGCTGCTGTCCGTCGGCCGGCGCAGCGCCGAGGAGCGCATCGCCACGCTGCTGGTGCTGCTGTACAAGCGCGCCGCGGCGCTGCAGGCCGACCACGGCGCCGGCGGCGTGCCGTTTCCGCTGACGCAGCAGCATGTGGCCGACGCGCTCGGCCTGTCGCTGGTGCACACCAACAAGACGCTGCGCAAGTTGGAGCGCCGCGGCCTGCACACGCTCGTCGACGGACGCTTGCACCTGCGCGACGTGAAAGCGCTGGTGCGGCTGGCAGATGTCTACGGCGACGGCAAGCCGATGCCGCGGCCGCTGGTTTAGGCCCCCCCGAAGCGCCTTCGGCGCCTCCCCCCAGGGGGCCAGCCTGCGGCCCGGCGGAGCCGGGTCCGCGGCTGCGCGCGGGCGCCTGTCGCCGGGGCGACGACTGTGCTGTTTTGGCTGTCGGCGGCGGTCCGCGGCGCTATGCCGTGCCCCAGGGCACCGTGGGCGGGCCTTCGTCGGCGAAGGGGTCGGCGCTTCCTGCGATGCCTCGGCAGTAGTCGATGAACTCTTCGAGTTGCCTGGATTTGTCGAACACGCGGTCGGCGCCGAGGCTGATGCAGCGCTTGCGCACGTCGAGCGTGGCGTAGTTGGTCAGGACGACGACGCGGGCCTGCGTCTGCAGCAGTTTCGCGTCGCGCAGCACGCGCAAGCCCGAGCCTTCCTTGAGGAACACGTCGATGACGATCAGGTCGTAGGGCGCGGCGGCGACGCGCAGCCGCCTCAGCGCATCGCGCTCGCTGTCCGACGACGCGACGACGTTGATGGCCGAGGTTTGCTCGAGCTCCGCCGACAACTCCCTGAGCAGCAGCGCGCTGTCCTCGACGATGAATGCGGCGAGCGGTTTCGACACGGATGGATGCGGTCAGGCGCTAACGCGCAGAACTCGATCCGGCGCTCGCGAGGGGCGCCGGAGGCGATGGCAGATCGGTTGGCGAGATCATCGTGCGTCTCCTCGACAGCGCAGAGGTTCGCGCACCGGCCGGTCGGCCCCGGCAGGAGGACGGCGCATCGCGACGTAGGACGCCATGACAGCCGGCCGCCGCAACGCGCGCCGGCGCAGCGGCGTGCCGTCCTACAAGCCGTCACGGCACGCACCGATCGCGCCGCCGCAGCACCTTGCCTACCGTTCGAAGTGCGCTCTTCGCACCACCCACCCTGGAGGCTATTCAAATGGATGCACCGACCCGCAGCGCCACGCGCGCCGGCAACAAGAACTCCCCCGAACTGACGCTCGACGAGGCCGCGCTCGACAAGGCGCGCAAGAATCTCGACGACGGCGCCGTCACGCCGAGCATCGGCGCCTACAGCGAGCAGATCGTCGCGCTGCTCAACGATGCGCTGGCCACCGAGCTGGTCTGCGTGCTGCGCTACAAGCGCCACCACTTCACCGCGCGCGGCATGGCGTCGCCGGCGGTCGCGGCCGAATTCATGGTGCATGCCACCGAAGAAGCGGCGCATGCCGACAAGATAGCCGATCGCATCGTGCAGCTCGGCGGCGAGCCCGACTTCAACCCGGTGACGCTGATCGAGCGCAGCCATGCCGATTACGACACCTCGTCGGCGCTGCGCGACATGGTGCGCGCCAACCTCGTCGCCGAACGCGTGGCGGTGGAAACCTACCGCCAGATGATCGGCCTGATCGGCGACAAGGATCCGACGACGCGGCGCATGCTCGAAACGATCCTCGCCGACGAGGAAGAGCATGCCGACGAGATGAACGACCTGTTGCAGCAGCAGTAAAAGCCCGGTGCCTGGGTCAGCGAGGAGGCAGGCCCACCGGGTCGGCCGCCTCGTCTTCCACGCTGCGCGGTGACGGCGGCGGCGTGTCCGCCGGTCGTGGCAGGTTGGCGAGCAAGCTCATCAAGGTCGAGGGGTTCAGCACGCTGCGCACCAGGCCCGCCGTGAGCTGGGCGCTCAGCGCAGCCCAGACCACGGCCGTGAGCTTGCTGCGCCAGGGCCGCAGCACGACCAACGCCGCGCCGGTAGCCATGGCCAGCGACAGCGAGGCCACCGGGTGCGTGCGCACCAGCGGCTTCAATGCCAGCGCGCCGGCATCGGAAGCGATTTCGACGACCGGGCGCACCGGGTGACGCCGCCACCACAGCCGCACCGCGCGGCGCACGGTGGCGAACCACGGCGCCGATGTGAAGGCCGACGAGGCCTGGCCCCGCGCCGGCGGCCCTGATGCGACGCCATCGTCTTGGTCGTCGACGTCGCCTTGCAGCTTGCGCAACTCGGCATGGATCGACGCCCGCGACGCCGCCAGCCGTTGCACCGCGTCGTCGCTGCTCACGGCACTCATGCCCGTGCCCGCAGCAACGCCAGATCGGCTTCGAACTGCTGTGCTACCGACACGCCGCGCCCGGTGGGACTGGCGCGACGCCGCGCCAGCCATGCGCCGCACAGCGCCAGCAACGCCGGCGCTGCGGGCACGGCCCAGAGCAGCGTCGGCAGCGACGGCGGCGCCAGCGCGCCGTACAGCATCAGCGCCAGGCCGGAAAAGACGATGCACAGCAGCAGGCCGACGACGACCAGCGCCCAACCGAGCAGCCGCAGCCGCCAGTCGGCGATGGCTTCGCGCGCATTGACGGCGGCGAGCTCGGCATACGCGCTCGCATGGTCGGCCAGCAGATCCGGCCGGGCCAGCGCCAGGCGCAGCAGCGGATGCAGCATGGCGCGTGGCGTCAGTGACGGCGGCTGCTCAGCAGGCTGGCCAGCGCCATCAGCGCCGCGCCGGCGGCGGCTGCCATCAGCAGCGCCTTCACAGGTTCTTGCTTGGCGTAGTTGATCGCGCTGTCGGTGGCGTGTGTCAGCTGCGCCTTGACCTGCTGCGTGCCCTCGTGCAGCTTCTGCGTACCCAGGCGCGCCGCTTCGGTGGCGCGATCTGCCGCGCGCTCGACGGCCAGCGGCACGCCGGCCGCGCTGTCGGCGAGCTTGTCGAGCGCACGGTCCACCGCGGGCGTCGTGGTCGTGGACAAGGTCGGGGTGATGGTTTCGTTCATGGGAGGCTTCCTGGGGTGGGGCGAACGTGGAGGCAACAGCGCGAGGGCGCTAGCGCTTGCGCACCATGCTGAAGATGAAGCTGCCGATGGCCAGCACGATGAAGACGACGAACAGGATCTGCGCGATGCTGGCCGCACCGGCGGCGATGCCGGTGAAACCGAACAACGCGGCGATCAGCGCGATGACGAAGAAGACAACGGCGTAGTGAAGCATGGGTCTCTCCTGGTGTTGTGATGGATCGCCGCGACTCGCTGCGATGCATCGAGTGTGGTCTTCAGCCGGGCCGCGCTGCATCGGGCGCCGCGCCGAGCGCATGTCGGACAGCGCTGACAGGCTGCCCTAGGCGGCAGGCGGCGAAGGCGCTTCGGGCGGCAGCCTCGTCACGGGCACGACGGCGCTGATCGTCGTGCCCTGCCCCGGCGACGAGCTGATCTGCAAGCGCCCGCCGCGCGCCTGCACGCGGTAACGCATGCCGACCAGGCCTTGCGCGCTGCCGCGCACGCGCTCGGCGTCGAAGCCTTTGCCGTCGTCGCGCACGGTGGCGATGATCTGGTCGCCCTCGCGCACCATGCGCACGTCGACCTCGGCGGCGCCGGCGTACTTGGCGACGTTGGTCAGCGACTCCTGCACCATGCGGTAGAGCGTGATCTCGGCGGCCTCGTCGAGCTCGAACGGTTCGATCTCGGTGCGGATCTTCAACTCGGCGCGCTGGCCGAGTTCGGTCGCCAGGATCTCGACCGCGGCCTTCAGGCCGAGGTTGGACAGCGACGACGGCCGCAGGTCTTCGATGATGCGCCGCTTCAGGCCGATGCCTTCGTTGAGCGTGTCGGTGAGGTGGGTCAGGCGCTCGTTGATCTCGGGTGTCTGCACTTGCGACAGGCTGCGCTTCAGGCGCGCCGCGTCGAGCTTGGCCGCCGTCAGCAGCGCGCCGAGCTCGTCGTGAAGCTCGCGGGCGATGCGTCCGCGCTCGTCCTCGCGCGCCGTCTGCAAGTCCTCCGCCAGCCGCGTCAGCTCGCTGGTGCGCTGCGCCACCTCGGCTTCGAGGTGGTCGCGCTCGACCTGCATCTCGCCCGCGTGGCGGCGCCGCGCGGCCTCGAGCGTGGCGCTCTGGCGCAGGAACATCACCAGCGCCAACAGCGACAGCGCCACCATCAGCGCGACACCGATGCGCGACAGTTGCAGCATGGCGGAAATCTTCGTGAACTCGTCGGTGACGCGTTGCGATTCCAGCGCCCAAAGGCTTTCCGACGCCGCGCGCACGCGTCGCATGTGGTCCGTGCCGACGCCGGACAGCACCAGTTCGCGCCAGGCGCCCTCGCGGCCTTCCTTCAGCAAGCCGATCGTCGACTCCAGCTCGGCGAGCTTGGCAGCGCTGTTGGCCTTGATCTCCTCGACCTTCGGCCGGGCAACAGCGTCATCCTTGTAATAGGTTTCGAGCCACGCCAGAGACTCGCGCACGGCGCCGAGCGACTCGCGATACGGCTCCAGATACTCGTCGCGACCGGTCAGCAGGTAGCCGCGCTGCCCGCTTTCAACGGCGTTCATGCCGCGCCACATGGCCGCAATGGTCTGCCGCGCGTTGGCGCGCTCGCCGAGATTTTCGAGCGCCTTGGTCGAACTCTGGTACGTCGACTCGTTGATCACCAGCGCCAGCAGCG
>CADEEN010000296.1 GCA_902826345.1 uncultured Burkholderiales bacterium
GCTTCTCGTCGTCGTACGGGCCGACCCACTCGGCCGCGTCGATCGTGCCCTTCTCCAGCGCCTGATAGATCTCGCCGCCGGGGATGTTCTGCGGCACGCCGCCGATGCGCTCGACCACCTTGCCGGCAAAGCCGCCGCAACGGAACTTCAGGCCCTTGAAGTCGGCCAGCGACTTGATCTCCTTGCGGAACCAGCCGCCCATCTGCGCGCCGGTGTTGCCCATCGGGAAATTGATGATGTTGTAGCCGGCGTAGAACTCGCGCATCAGCTTCAGGCCGTTGCCCTCGTACATCCACGCCGTCATCTGCCGGCTGTTCAGGCCGAACGGGATCGCGCAACCCAGGGCGAAGGTTTCGTCCTTGCCGAAGTAGTAGTACGGCGCGGTGTTGGCCGCTTCGACGGTGCCGTTCTGCAGTGCATCGACGGTGCCGAAAGCCGGCACCAATTCGCCCGGCGCATGCGTGGTGACTTCGAACTTGCCGCCCGACATGGCCTTGACCTTGGCGGCGAAGACATCGTTGACGCCGAACAGCGTGTCGAGCGCCTTCGGAAAACTCGACGTCAGGCGCCAGCGGATCGCCCCGCTCGACGCCGCGGGCGCGGCCACGGACGCCGGGGCCGCCGGCGCGGCGGGGGTCGCGGGTGCAGCAGCGACCGGTTGATCCTTCTTGCCGCAAGCGGCCACGAGCGCGGCCGCACCCGCAAGACCCGCACTTCGCACAATCAGTCGACGCTTCATCGAGACACTCCTGGGTAGGTGAAACTGAGTGCGCCGATTCTAGGCAGCGGCCCTGCGGGCGCTGTGCGGGGTTTCCCGCCGCGAGCCGGCGCTCGTGCCCGGCGCGGCAGCCTGACAGGGTCTGAGCCCTGTCAGGCCCCAGCCACCTTCATGCGCTCGATCAACACCGAGCCGGTGGTCTTGCTGCCCGAGGTGTAGACATCGGCGCCGACTGCGACGATGCGTTGCAGCATCTCGCGCAGGTTGCCCGCGATCGTCACTTCGTGCACCGGGTGCGAGATGCGCCCGCCCTCGACCCAGAAGCCGGCCGCGCCGCGCGAGTAGTCGCCGGTGACGCCGTTGACGCCCTGGCCGATCAGCTCGATGACGAACAGGCCGCGGTGCAGCTTGGACAGCATCGCGTCGAGGTTGTCGCCGGGTTGGGTCAAGCGGCTCGACAGCGTCAGGTTGTGCGCGCCGCCGGCGTTGCCGGTGGTGCGCATGCCGAGCTTGCGCGCCGAATAGCTCGACAAGAAGTAGCCCTGCACGACACCGCCGTCGACGACGCGCCGCGCATGCGTGGTCACGCCCTCGTCGTCGAACGGCGCACTGCCCTTGCCTTTGCGCACATGCGGAAACTCGTGCAGGTCGAGATGTTCAGCCATCGCGCATTTGCCCAGGCTGCCTTCGAGAAAGCTCGACTTGCGGTACAGCGAGCCGCCGGAGGTGGCTTGCACGTACGCGCCGACGAGGCCCGAGGCCAGCGTCGACTCGAACAGCACCGGAACCTCGCGCGTGCTGATCTTGCGCGCCTGCAGGCGCGACAGCGCGCGCTCGGCGGCATAGCGGCCGACGGCCTCGGGCGCGGCGAGCTCGGCCGCGTCGCGCATCGACGTGTACCAGTAGTCGCGCTGCATGTCCTGGTTCTTGCCGACGATCGGCGACACCGAGATGCCGTGACGCGAGCTCGCATAGCCGCCACGAAAACCGCGCGTGTTGCCCATGAAGAAGTGCGACTGCTGCGCCGACACGCCGGCTCCTTCGGAGTTGGTGACGCGCTTGTCGGTTGCGAACGCCGCGGCCTCGCAGCGCAGCGCCAACGCCGCCGCCGCCTGCGCGTCGATCGCCCACGGATGGCACAGATCGAGATCGCGTTGCGTCGCTTCGGGCGGCGCCAGGTCGGCCTCGTCGGGCAAGCCGGCCACCGGGTCTTCCGCGGTGAAGCGCGCGATGTCGTACGCCGCGCGCACCGTCTGCTCGAGCGCGCGGCGCGAGAAGTCCGAGGTGCTCGCATTGCCACGCCGCTGGCCGAGGTACACCGCCACGCCGATCGACTTGTCGCGGTTGCGTTCGACGTTTTCCAGCGCGCCCTTGCGCACCGAGACCGACAAGCCCGCGCCTTCCGAAACCTCGACGCCGGCATCGCTGGCGCCGACATGGCGGGCGATGTGCAACGCGTCCTCCACCAACTGCTGGAACTGCTCGCGGCTGTAGGCGAATCCTTGGGCTTTTGTCATGCGAACTATGATAACGAGCGACATGAAAACCGACGACAAAACCACCGCCAGCGCCTACGAGCGGCCGAGCAAGAGCGCGTTGAAGCGCGAGGCGCACGAGCATCAGGCGCTCGGTGAGGCGCTGACGACGATGTCCGAGAGCGCACTCGCCGCCGCGCCGTTGACCGAGCCCTTGCGCGATGCGCTCGCGCAGTGGCGCCACACCCGCTCGCACGAAGGCAAGCGCCGGCAGATGCAGTACATCGGCAAGCTGATGCGCGACGCCGACATCGAGGCGATACGCGAAGCCGTTGCTGCGGCGAGGCTCGGCCATGCGCACGATGCGCTGGCCTTGCACCAGGCCGAGCTGTGGCGCTCCGAACTCGTCGGCAGCGACGACGCGCTGACGCGCTGGATGGCTGAGCATCCGCAGACCGACTTGCAGCCCTTGCGTGCGCTGATCCGCAACGCGCGCAAGGATGCCGATCTGGCACCCGAGCAACGCCATGGCCGCGCATGGCGCGAACTCTTTCAGTTCATCAAACTCTTCGTCCGATGAGCGATCCGGACCCCATCAAAATCGGCCTGCTCTCGGTGAGCGACCGCGCATCCGCAGGTGTTTATGAGGACAAGGGCATCCCGGCGTTGAAGGAGTGGTTGACCCGCGCGCTGAAGAACCCGATCGATTGGGACACACGTGTGATCCCCGACGAGCAAGACGGCATCACCCATGCGCTGGTCGAGTTGGTCGATATCAAGCAGTGCGACCTCGTGCTCACCACCGGTGGCACCGGGCCGGCAGCGCGCGACGTGACACCGGAAGCCACGCTCGCCGTGGCCGACAAGGAGATGCCCGGCTTCGGCGAGCAGATGCGGCAGATCAGCTTGAAGTTCGTGCCGACGGCGATCCTGTCGCGGCAGGTCGCGGTGATTCGCAAGCAAACGCTGATCATCAACCTGCCGGGGCAGCCGAAGTCGATTGCGGAGACGCTGTCGGGCTTGCCGGATGTACCCGGCATCTTCGCCGCCGTGCCTTACTGCATCGATCTGATCGGCGGGCCGTACCTCGAAACCGACGACGTGGTCTGCAAAGCATTCCGACCCAAGTCCGCTGTCAAACGATGATGGGCTCGGGTTCGAGCCGAATCCCAAAGCGCCCGTACACGCTTTCCTGGATCGCCCGCGCCAACGTCAGCACTTCAGCACCCGACGCGCCACCGCGATTGACGAGCACCAGCGCCTGCTTCTCGTACACGCCGGCGCGGCCGATCGACTTGCCTTTCCAACCGCAGGCATCGATCAGCCAGCCCGCGGCCAGCTTCACCGTGCCGTCGGGCAGCAGGTAGTGCACGATCTCCGGATCGCGGCCGATGATGTCGCGGCACTGCTCGGTGCTGACGATCGGGTTCTTGAAGAAGCTGCCGACGTTGCCGATCAGCGCCGGGTCCGGCAGCTTGGCGCGGCGGATCGCGCAGACCCAGTCGAACACCGTCTGCGCGTCGGGTTGTGCGTTGCCGGTCTCCTGCATGCGGCGCTCGAGCTCGAGATAACCGAGCACCGGCTGCCACGGCTTGGGCAGGCGAAAGCGCACGCGCGTGATCACGCTCTTGCCGGCAAGCGATTGTTTGAACACGCTGTCGCGGTAGCCGAAGTGGCAGGCATCGACGTCGAGCGTGGCGCTGCGGCCGGTGATCAGATCGACCACGTCGAGCGACTCGAAACGCTCGCGCAGCTCGACGCCGTAAGCGCCGATGTTCTGCACCGGCGCCGCGCCGACCGTGCCTGGAATCAACGCCAGGTTTTCGAGGCCGGGCCAGCCCTGCTGCAGCGTCCACGCCACCACGTCATGCCAGTTCTCGCCGGCGCCGGCCTCGACGATCCAGGCGTCGGCGCGCTCCTGCAACAGCCGCCGGCCCATCACCTCGATCTTCAGCACGACGCATTTCGGATCGCGAGTGAAGACGATGTTGCTGCCGCCGCCGAGCACGAGCTTGGGCGCGCGGCCGAGCTCGGCGTGATCGATCACACGGCGCAGCCCAGCGTCACTGTCCACTCGCACCAACGTTGTGGCAAGCGCCGGCAACGCAAACGCATTCATCGTGCGCAGGTTCACGTTGCGCTCGATGTGCAGAGGTGTCGTTGCAGGGGTCTGCATGTCAGAATTTTCATCGAAGAATCACAAGGCACAACGTCTAACATGCACAGTCGCAACAACAAGTCCCGTCAGCGCATCGCGATGGCCGTGTTGCTGTTCGTGGGGGCCGGGACAGCGGCCGCGCAATCGGTCACGCTCAACGGCAACCTCGGTGCGCACAAGGCACTGCTGGTGATCGACGGCATGCCGCACGCGGTCAGCGTCGGCGCCACCGTCAAGGGCGTGCGCCTGTTGTCGCTGTCGGGCTCGCAGGCAGACGTTTCGGTGGACGGCGTGCGGCGCACCTTGCAACGCGGCGCCGGGCCGGTGACGGTCAGCGCCGAGAGCGCGGCGCGCGGTGGCAGCGAGATCATCCTCACGGCCAGCCATGGCGGTCACTTCAACACCGTCGGCCAGATCAACGGCAAGGCCGTGTCGTTCATGGTCGACACGGGCGCCACCAAGGTCAGCATGGGCCAGGCCGAAGCCGATCGCCTGGGCGTGGACTACAAATCGGGCACGAAGGGGCTGGCCGAAACCGCCAACGGCCGCGTGCCGGTGTATGCGGTGACGCTGGGTTCGGTGCGCGTCGGCGACGTGGAAGTCGCCAACGTCGAAGCGCTGGTGTTGCCGGCCGCGATGCCGCACATCCTGCTCGGCAACAGCTTTCTGACGCGCTTTTCGATGAAGCGCGAGAACGAGGTGATGCGGCTGGAGAAGCGCTGATCGGCCCGGCGCTGGCCCGACGTTCAAGCCGGCTGCAACAGCCCCCTCTTCTCCAGCATCGCTTCAATGCGCGCCGCGCGGCCTCTGAACGCTTCGTAGGTCACCCCCGGCTCGACGCTGTCGCCGGCAGCGTAGATGTGCTTCAACAGCTTGCGCGCCACCGTCGCATCGAACGGACTGCCTGCTTCGTTGAAGGCATCGAAGGCGTCCGCGTCGAGCACCTCGGCCCACAGGTACACGTAGTAGCCGGCCGCATAGCTCGAGCCGTAGAACAGGTGCTGGAAATGCGTGAAGCGGTGGTTGACGCCAACGCCCGGCGGCAGGCCACGCTCTTTCAGCACCTGCGCTTCGAAAGCCACCGGATCGGTGGGCACTTGGCCCTTCGGCAGCGCATGCACTGCCATGTCGGTCAACGCGCTGGCGGTGTAGCGCACGGTCTCGAAGGCCTGGCCGAAACGGCGCGCGCGCTTCAAACGTTCGATCAGCGCATCGGGAATCGGCAC
>CADEEN010000297.1 GCA_902826345.1 uncultured Burkholderiales bacterium
ACGCCGATCTCGTTGACCGCGCCGAAGCGGTTCTTGATCGCACGCACGAGGCGAAAACTCGAATGCGTGTCGCCCTCGAAGTACAGCACCGTATCGACGATGTGCTCCAGCACGCGTGGCCCAGCGAGCGCGCCTTCCTTCGTCACGTGGCCGACGAGCACGACGGCAATGCCGCGCGCCTTGGCGGTGCGCGTCAGGTGCGCCGCGCACTCGCGCACCTGCGCCACCGAGCCGGGCGCGGAGGTCAGCGCATCCGAATACAGTGTCTGGATCGAATCGATGACGCAGAACGCCGGCGCTTCGGCATCGAGCGTGGCGATGATGCGCTCCAACTGGATCTCCGCCATCACGCGCACGCGCGAGCCGTCGAGGCCGAGACGCTGCGCGCGCAGCGCGACTTGCGCGCCGCTTTCTTCGCCGCTGACGTAGAGCACTTTCATCTGCTTCGACAACGTGTCGGCCGCTTGCAGCAGCAGCGTGCTCTTGCCGATGCCGGGATCGCCGCCGATCAGCGTCACGCCGCCGGGCACGATGCCGCCGCCGAGCACGCGGTCGAGCTCTTCCTGCCCGGTGGGCGTGCGTGCCACGTCGGCCGCGTCGATCTCGGCGAGTGTCGCCACCGGCGCGCTCTTGGCCAGCGACTGGAAGCGGTGCTGCTTGCCGCCGCTGGGCTCACCCGCGGATTCTTCGAGCGAGTTCCAGGCGCCGCAATGCGGGCACTTGCCGAGCCACTTCGGGTTCGTGCCGCCGCACTCGTTGCAGACGTAGATCGATTTGTCTTTGGCCATGCTCGCATTGTCTTCTGCTACAAACACCGGCATGGACCTCAGCACCTGGCTCGCCTTCTTCGCTGCGTCCTGGGCGATCAGCATTTCGCCCGGCGCCGGCGCGGTCGGCGCGATGAGTGCCGGCTTGCAACACGGCTTTGCGCGCGGCTACAGCTTCACCTTCGGCCTCGTGCTCGGCCTGTGGTCGCAACTGCTGCTCGTCGGCGCCGGCCTGGGCGCGCTGATCGTTGCCTCATCGACCGCGTTTGCCGTCATCAAGTGGCTCGGCGTCGCCTACCTGCTGTGGCTGGGCATCGCACAGTGGCGCGCACCGGCGATCGGCATGCGAATCGAGGCGGAGGGCGCGACGCAGCCGTCGCGTCGTTCGATCGTCATGCGCGGCTGGGTGCTCAACACGCTGAACCCGAAAGGCACGCTGTTCATGCTCGCCGTCGTGCCGCAGTTCCTGAACCCGGCGCAGCCGCTCATGCCGCAGTACCTCGTCATCGCCGCCACGCTGGCTTTCACCGACCTGGTCGTCAACGCGGGCTACACCGCGTTTGCGTCGCGTGCGCTGGCCGCGTTGCGAACGCCGCGGCAGATGCGCTGGGTCAACCGCATCTTCGGCGGTCTGTTCATTGCGCTGGCGACGATGCTGGCGACGGTCAAGCGCGGTTAACCGTCTCGCAGCTTGCCGCGCAGCGCTTTGGTTTGCGAGCGCTGCGACTTGCCTTCCAACCGTCGCTGCTTCGAACCGTAGGTCGGCTTCGTCGCCTTGCGCACGCGCGGTGGCCGCGCCACCGAATCAACCAGCGCCTGCAAGCGCTGCATCGCATCGGCGCGGTTCATGTCCTGGCTGCGATGCTCCTGCGCCTTGATGACGACGACGCCTTCTTGCGTGATGCGCGAATCGGCCAGCGCCAGCAGGCGTGCCTTCACGTCCTCTGGCAGCGACGACGCCGGCACGTCGAAGCGCAGGTGCACGGCGCTCGACACCTTGTTGACGTTCTGCCCGCCGGCGCCTTGCGCGCGCACGGCGGTGAGCGTCACTTCGTCGGCGGCGACTCTCAGGAGAACTACTGTGCGGGAGGTGTGCCGCCGCGGAACTTGTTGACCGCGAACAGCAGCACCAGTGCGCCGACGACCGACGCGATCCAGCCCGCGCCCTGGCCCGCCTGGTACCACCCCAGCGCCTGGCCGACGAAGCCGGCGATGAACGAGCCGCCGATGCCGAGCAGGATGGTCAGGATCCAGCCCATCTTCTGCTCGCCGGGCATGATGAAGCGCGCGAGGGCGCCGACGATCAGGCCGACGATGAGGGTGCCGATGAGTCCCATGGGAGCGCTCCGCAATGAAGGTGGCGCGATGGTAGGACGTTATTCATCGGCTTCTCTTTTCTTCACATTGGTGACACCGAACCTTTTTCCTGTGGGGACCACCATGCGCGCAACAACCGCACCAAGGCAACTGTCATGAAATCCGTTCGCACGCTGCTCGTGGGCATGCCGTCCCGCCTGAACTCCCGGGGCCCTGGCCATTGCGGTGGTCATCGCACTTGCCCTGCACCTGTACGCAAGCCAGATCCTCACCGCGAGTTATGCCGACTCGCAGTTCCCGGTGCCGTATCAGGTGGCGCAGTTGTCGTTCGATGCCCAGAAGCTCAAGGGCTGGTACGCGGTCCTGATCGAACGCGGCACGATGGGCGCGGATCTGCAAACGCAGCACATCGACTTCATTTTCATCGCATCGGTGTTCATGCTGCACCTGCTGGCTCTGCTCCTTATCGCGCGCCTGTTTCCGGCGGCGTCCAGAGGGCGTCGCTGGATGGAGACGGCCGCGGCGCTTTCCACGCTCGCGCCGATCGCCGACGCGCTGGAGAACCTGGTTTCGTACCTGATGCTCGCGCAGCCTCTGGACTTCAGTCCCGGGCTCGCGCTGGTCTATTCGAGCTTCGCTGCGGTGAAATTCGGCATGTTCACCTTGGCCTATGCCGCCGCCGTGCTCGGGCTGGCGGCGGCGGTGTGGATGAGGCTGTCGAAAATGCCTGTGTGGCGGCGCACCGGCTGACTGCGCCTGCCTGCGGGTCAAACGGCGCGCAGCAGACGCAGCGCGTGCGGCAACGACGTCGCCTCCGGCAACCAGTATCCGAGTGCAGCGCCGAGAGTGACGACGCAGGCCAGCGTCGCCAGCGCCGGCCAGAACGTGCGCCGCCACGCCGCGCTGAGCCAGCCCTCGGCGCCGGCCTTGTAGGCGATGGCGCCACCGACGGAGGCGATGGCGATTTCAACCGCCACGGCGAGCAGCACTTCGACGCCGAACAGTCCGAACACCGCGAAGCCGAGCACCGAGCCGAGCGCCAGCGCGATGCCGACGACGAGCGCGATCGGGATCAGCACGATCGCGCCTTCATCGGCCGCGCCCACCACGTCCAGCGCGCCGCCGACGGCGTCGCCGGCGCCATCGGGCAGCGCGGCCGGCACGTCGGGCAGATCGAACGAGCCGCCGCCGCCCGCGCCGCCGAAGTCGCCGCCGCCGCCCGACTGCATCGATGCCAGGTCGCCACCCGGGCGCGACGCAGAGCCGCCGCCAGAGCCACCACCGCCGTCGATCTGCAACCAGTCGGCCTCGTCGCGCGACAACAGCCAGCGCGCCCACAGGTAGAGCAGCAGCATCAACACACCGTAAGCCACGGCGAACGACGCGCCGTAGCGCAGCCACAAGGCGTCGCCGCCCAGGCGCATCAGCGCATGCGAGCAGGCCCAGCCGGCGAGCAATGTCAGCAGGCCGATCACGGCACAGTGCAGGCGCAGCCAGCGCCGCGCGCGCAGGTCGGCGCGCACGCGCTGTGCAAAACGTTGCGGCGTCATTCGACGGCGCGCACCGGCACGCGCATCGCCAGCGCACACATCAGCTCGTAGCCGATGGTGCCGGCGGCGCGCGCGACCTCGTCGATCGCCAGCCGCGCACCGTTCGGGCCTTCGCCCCAGAGCGTGACCTCGCTGCCGATGCCCGCCTCGGGCGTCGGCGACAGATCGACGGCGATCATGTCCATGCTCACCCGGCCCACGGTGCGCGTGCGCACGCCGTTCACCAGCACCGGCGTGCCGCTGGCGCCATGGCGCGGGTAGCCGTCGGCATAACCGCAGGCGACGATGCCGATACGCATGGCCGACTCGGCGACGAAGCTGCTGCCGTAGCCGACGCAGTCGCCCGCCGTCAATTGCTGCGTTGCGATCAGCTTCGAGCGCAGCGTCATCGTCGGCTTCAGATCCCAATGCGCGATGTCGTGCTCGGGAAAGTCGGGCGCGCTGCCGTAGCTCATGATGCCGCTGCGCACCCAGTCGGCATGCAGGCCATGGCGCAGGATCGCAGCGCTGTTGGCCAGCGAGCGTTCACCCGGCAGGTCACGCGTGGCGGCCTCGAACGCGCCCACCTGCTGCGCGATGCCGCGCGGCCCGTCGGCGTCCGAGAAGTGCGTCATCAGCGTGATCTCGCCGACTTGCGGCAGCGCATTGAGCCGTGTCCAGGTGCTGCGGTACGTCGTCGGCGTGAAGCCGAGGCGGTTCATGCCGCTGTTCATCTTCAGAAAGACGCGGTGCGGCGCGTGCGTCTTGTGCGCCGCCAGCCAGTCGATCTGCTGGCTGCAATGAACGACGTGCCACAGGTCCAGGCGCGAACACAGCTCCAGGTCACGCAACTCGAACGCGCCTTCGAGCAGCAGCACCGGCCCGCGCCAACCGAGCGCGCGGATGCGCTCGGCCTCGGCGATGTCGAGCAACGCGAAACCGTCGGCGCCGCGCAAGCCCTCGTACGCGCGCTCGATGCCGTGGCCGTAGGCGTTGGCCTTGACGACGGCCCAGACCTTGGCGTCGGGCGCCGCGGCGCGCGCGCGCGTGAGGTTGTGCTCGAGGGCTGCGGTGTGAATCAGGGCTTCGATCGGACGCGGCATCTGCGCATCGTAACTTTGTGATGCTGCGTGCTATAAAACGCCGGCCCGTCAGAGGCAGTACCGGAGACACGTCGCAAGCGCCGCGCATGAAACGAGGCTTCTACACCATCATGTCGGCGCAGTTCTTCAGCTCGCTGGCTGACAACGCCTTGTTCGTCGCCGCCGTCGAGCTGCTGCGCACGAGCGGCGCGCCCGAGTGGCAACGCGCCGCGCTGGTGCCGATGTTCGCGCTCTTCTACGTCGTGCTCGCGCCCTTCGTCGGCGCCTTCGCCGACGCCTTGCCCAAAGGCAAGGTGATGTTCGTCTCCAACGCCATCAAGGTCGTCGGCTGTTTGATGATGCTGTTCGGCACGCACCCGCTGCTGGCGTACGCCATCGTCGGCCTCGGCGCGGCGGCGTACTCGCCGGCCAAGTACGGCATCCTCACCGAGCTCTTGCCGCCGTCGCAGCTGGTCAAGGCCAACGGCTGGATCGAGGGCTTGACGATCGGCTCGATCATTCTCGGCGTGCTGCTCGGCGGGCAGTTGATCGGGCCGAGGATCGCGCCCGTCTTGCTCGGCTTCGACCTGCCGCTCGTCGACACCGGCATCGACACCGGCCCCGAAGCGGCGATCGCGTCGATGATCTTCATGTACCTGATCGCGGCGCTGTTCAACCTGCGCATCCCGCGCACCGAGGCGCCGCTGCTGCCGATGGACCGGCCGCTGGCACTGGTGCGCGATTTTTCGCAGTGCAACGCGCGCCTGTGGGGCGACAAGCTGGGCCAGATTTCGCTGTCGACGACGACGCTGTTCTGGGGCGTCTCGGGCAACCTGCGCTACATCGTGCTGGCCTGGGCCGGCGCGGC
>CADEEN010000298.1 GCA_902826345.1 uncultured Burkholderiales bacterium
CCGGATCGACCGGGCCGACGTAGTAGATGACGCGGTTGGTGAAGTCCACCGGCAGCGGCTCGCCCTTGGCCAGCATGTCCTGGATGCGCTTGTGCGCGGCGTCGCGGCCGGTGAGCATCTTGCCGTTGAGCAGCAGCGTGTCGCCCGGCTTCCAGCTGGCCACCTGCTCCCTGGTCAGCGTGTTCAGATCGACCTTCTTGCTCTTGTTGTAGTCGGGCTGCCAGTGCACGTCGGGCCAGAGGTCCAGGCTCGGCGGCTCGAGGTAGGCCGGGCCGGAGCCGTCCATCTCCACGTGTGCGTGACGCGTCGCGGCGCAGTTGGGGATCATCGCCACCGCCTTGCCGACGGCGTGCGTCGGGAAGGTCTTGATCTTGACGTCGAGCACGGTGGTCAGGCCGCCGAGGCCTTGCGCGCCGATGCCGAGGGCGTTGACCTTGTCGCAGAGTTCGACGCGCAGCTTTTCCTCGTCGGTCTTCGGCCCGCGCTGCTTCAGATCGAACATGTCGATGTCGTCCATCAACGCTTCCTTGGCCATCGCCATGGCCTTCTCGGCCGTGCCGCCGACGCCGATGCCGAGCATGCCCGGCGGGCACCAGCCGGCGCCCATCTTCGGCACGGTCTTCAGCACCCACTCGACCAGCGAGTCGCTGGCCTTCAACATCTCGAAGTTGCTCTTCATCTCCGAGCCACCGCCTTTGGACGCGACGCCGACCCCCAGCTTGTTGCCGGGCACGACCTTCATGCTGACGACAGCGGGCGTGTTGTCCCTGGTGTTCTTGCGTGAGAACAACGGGTCTGCGACGACCGAGCCGCGCAGCTTGTTGTCGGGGTCGAGATAAGCGCGGCGCACGCCTTCGTTGACGGCGTCGTCGAGAGTTCCATCGCCGAAGCCTTCCCAGCGCACGTCCATGCCGACTTCCAGGAAGACGTTGACGATGCCGGTGTCCTGGCAGATCGGGCGCTTGCCTTCGGCACACATGCGCGAATTGGTGAGGATCTGCGCGATCGCGTCCTTGGCCGCCGGGCCTTGCTCTGCGGCATAGGCCCGCGCCAGGTGGGCGATGTAGTCCGCAGGGTGGTAGTAGCTGATGTACTGCAACGCGGCGCGCACGGTTTCGATCAGGTCGTCGCGGCGGATGGTGGTCGTGGTCATGGCGAGGTCCGGCAGGAGAGCGAGATATGGGATTGTGCCGCGCTCCCGGAGCGCTAGAATTCAGCCAATTCAATCCACAAGGGCGAGAAAGGCAACATGGTTATGACACCGCGAACTTTTGGCACCGCTGACGCGGTGTAGCCGTTCGCGCACGTCCACCGAAGTCTTCTACTTTCTCTCTCACGAAAGCGCGGTCTCGTACCGCGCTTTTTTGCTTTCTGGAGTGGCCACAACATGATTTCGATTCAACTGCCTGACGGTTCCAAACGCGAGTTCGCCGCCGCCGTGACGGTGGGTGAGGTCGCCGCGTCGATCGGCGCCGGCCTGGCCAAAGCGGCGCTCGGCGGCCGTGTGGACGGCAAGCTGGTCGATCTTGGCCACCGCATCGAAAGCGATGCGCAATTGGCGATCGTCACCGACAAGGGCGCCGATGGCATCGAACTGATCCGCCACTCGACGGCACATCTGCTGGCCTACGCCGTCAAGGAGCTGTTCCCCGACGCGCAGGTGACGATTGGCCCGGTCATCGAGAACGGTTTCTATTACGACTTCTCCTACAAGCGCCCGTTCACGCCCGAGGATCTGGTGGCCATCGAAGCCAAGATGGGCGAGTTGGCGAAGAAGGACGAGAAGGTCGAGCGCCGCGTGCTGCCGCGCGACGAGGCCGTGGCGTACTTCAAGAGCCTCGGTGAGCACTACAAGGCCGAGATCATCGCCAGCATCCCGGCGAATGAAGACGTGTCGCTGTACCGAGAGGGAAAGTTCGAAGACCTGTGCCGCGGCCCGCACGTGCCCTCTACGGGCAAGCTCAAGCACTTCAAGTTGATGAAGGTCGCCGGCGCCTATTGGCGCGGCGACCACCGCAACGAGATGCTGCAGCGCATCTACGGCACGGCCTGGGCGACGAAGGAAGAGTTGCAGCAGTACCTGACGATGCTCGAAGAGGCCGAGAAGCGCGACCACCGCAAGCTCGGCCGCGAGTTGGACCTGTTCCACCTCGACGAGCACAGCCCGGGCACGGTGTTCTGGCACCCCAAGGGCTGGACGGTGTGGCAGGACGTCGAGCAGTACATGCGCCGCGTGTATCGCGACAACGGCTACCTCGAAGTCAAGGGCCCGCAGATCCTCGACCGCGCGCTTTGGGAGAAGACGGGCCACTGGGACAAGTACCGCGACAACATGTTCACGACGGAGTCGGAGAAGCGCGACTACGCCTTGAAGCCGATGAACTGCCCCGGCCACATCCTGATCTTCAAACAGGGCATCAAGAGTTATCGCGACCTGCCGCTGCGCTACGGCGAGTTCGGCCAGTGCCACCGCAACGAACCCACGGGCGGGCTGCACGGCATCATGCGCGTGCGCGCCTTCACGCAGGACGACGGCCACATCTTCTGCACGGAAGACATGATCCTGGAGGAGTGCGTGGCCTACACGGCGCTGTTGCAGAAGGTCTATGCCGACTTCGGCTTCAACAACATCATCTACAAGGTCGCCACGCGGCCGGCGGCGCGGATCGGCGCCGACGAGATCTGGGACAAGGCTGAGTTCGCGCTGATGGAGTCGCTGCGCCGCTCCGGCGTCGAGTTCGAGATCGCGCCCGGCGACGGCGCGTTTTACGGGCCGAAGATCGAATACACGCTGAAAGACGCGCTCGGCCGCCCGTGGCAGTGCGGCACGATGCAGGTCGATTTTTCGATGGCCGAGCGCCTGGGCGCCGAGTACGTCACCGAAGCCAGCGAGCGCAAACCGCCGGTGATGCTGCACCGTGCGATCGTCGGCAGCCTGGAGCGCTTCATCGGCATCCTGATCGAGCAGCACGCCGGCGCCTTGCCCGCCTGGCTGGCGCCGGAGCAGGTGATCGTCGCCTCGATCACCGACGGACAGGCCGATTACGCTGAAACGGTCGTGAAATCGCTGCAAAAACAAGGAGTTAGAGCGCAATCCGATTTGCGGAACGAAAAAATCACGTATAAAATCCGCGAGCATTCTTTGCAGAAGGTGCCGTTCATCCTGGTCGTCGGCGACAAGGAGAAGGCCAACGGTACCGTTGCAGTGCGCGCCCGCGGCAACCAGGACCTCGGTGTGATGCCCCTCGAAGCCTTCGCCCGGAAGATCGAGCAAGACATTCACACCAAGGTTTGAGGCAAGCTCAGGCGCGTTTCGTTTTTTGTTCGGGCGCAACGGCCTTGCGCTCGAGAAGAGGCTGCCACCATCGCTACTTTCTTTGACCGTCGTACTCCCAACGTCGAGCGCAAGCACCGACTCAACCGAGAGATCATGGCCCCCGAGGTGCGCCTGATCGGCCCCGAAGGCGAGCAACTGGGCGTCGTCAGCATCACGGAAGCATTGCGGCTTTCGGGTGAGCAGGACGTGGACCTGGTGGAGATCGCCTCCACCGCGGTGCCCCCGGTCTGCCGGTTGATGGATTACGGCAAGTTCAAGTACCAGGAGCAGAAGAAGGCGGCCGAAGCCAAGAGCAAGCAGAAAGTCATCGAGATCAAGGAAGTGAAGTTCCGCCCCGGCACCGATGACGGCGACTACAACATCAAGATGCGCAACCTGCGCCGTTTCATCGCCGAGGATGGCGACAAAGGCAAAGTGACATTGAGGTTCCGCGGCCGCGAGATCACGCACCAGGACATCGGCATGCGCATGTTGGAGCGCATTCGCGATGAGTTGGCCGACGTGGCGGTGGTCGAGCACATGCCGAAGTTGGAAGGCCGCCAGATGATCATGGTGCTGGCGCCGAAGAGAAAGCAGTAGAGAGTTTTGAAGGTTTCCGTGCGGTGGTCTGGTCATCGCCGCATGTGAAGAGAAGCCGTTGCAGGCCAACCAAGCACCGTGAAACACGGTCGCCTGCAGGGGTGTCAAAAAAGGAGCAATCAAATGCCCAAGATGAAGACCAAGAGCGGCGCGAAGAAGCGTTTTCGCGTCCGTCCGGGTGGCACCGTCAAGCGCGGTCAGGCGTTCAAGCGCCACATCCTCACCAAGAAGTCCACGAAGAACAAGCGCCACCTGCGTGGCGCTGTGAACGTGCATGAGACCAATATGGGCGGCATCGCGCAGATGTTGCCTTTTGCCGGCCTCTGACCCAAAGCTGAAGGAGAACCAACATGCCTCGCGTCAAACGTGGTGTAACGGCACACGCCCGCCACAAGAAAGTACTCGCCCTGGCCAAGGGTTTCCGCGGCCGCCGCAAAAACGTCTTCCGCATCGCCAAAGAAGCGGTGATGAAGGCCGGGCAATATGCCTACCGCGACCGCCGCACCAAGAAACGTGTCTTCCGCCAGCTCTGGATCGCCCGCATCAACGCGGCCAGCCGTGAGTTGGGCGTCAGCTACAGCAAATTCATGGCCGGCCTGAAGAAGGCGCAGATCGACCTGGACCGCAAGGTGCTGGCCGATATGGCCGTCAACGACCCGGCTGCCTTTGGCAGCATCGTTGCCAAGGTGAAGGCCCAACTGGCTTGATCGATGGCGCCGCCTTGTGCGGCGCGCCACAAGCACCGAAGGCCGTCACCGGGGTGGCGGCCTTTTTTTGTCTCGAAGCTACGAATGAGCGATCTCGATTCACTGGTCACCTCCGCAAGCGCCGAGTTCGGCGCCGCGATGACGCCTGCCGATCTGGAGAATGCCAAGGCGCGCTTTCTCGGCAAAGCCGGGCGCGTGACCGATCTCTTGAAGTCGCTGGGTGCGCTCTCGGTTGAGGAGAAGAAGGCGCGCGGCGCCGAGATCAACGCCACCAAGCAACGCATCGAAGCCGCGCTCCATTTGCGCCGGCAAGCGCTGGCCGATGCCGAGCTCGACGCCCTGCTGAAGGCCGAGGCGCTCGACGTGACCCTGCCGGGCCGCCACCGCGGTATCGGCGGCTTGCACCCGGTGTCGCGCGCGATGGAGCGCATCGAAGCCATCTTCGGCTCGATGGGCTTCGACATCGCCGACGGCCCTGAGATCGAAACCGACTGGTACAGCTTCACGGCGCTGAACAACCCCGAGAACCACCCGGCGCGCTCGATGCAGGACACCTTCTACGTCGATATGAAAGACGCCGAAGGCCGCTGGCTGAACCTGCGCCCGCATACCAGCCCGATGCAGGTGCGTTATGCGCGCGCCCACGCGGCCAAATACGCCGGCATGGGCGCCATGCCCGAAATTCGCGTCATTGCGCCGGGTCGCACCTACCGCGTCGATAGCGACGCCACGCATTCGCCGATGTTCCATCAGGTCGAAGGTCTGTGGATCGGCGAGAACGTCAGCTTCAAGGATCTGAAATCGGTATTCACCGATTTCTGCCGCCGCTACTACGAGAGCGACGATCTCGAACTGCGCTTTCGGCCGAGCTTCTTCCCCTTCACCGAACCGTCGGCGGAAATCGATATCGCGTTTGCG
>CADEEN010000299.1 GCA_902826345.1 uncultured Burkholderiales bacterium
CAACACCTGGAACCAGTGGATGAAGAACATCCAGGACTGGTGCATCTCGCGCCAGTTGTGGTGGGGTCATCAGATTCCGGCGTGGTACGACGAAGCCGGCAACGTCATCGTCGCGCGCAATGAAGCCGAAGCGCAGGCCAAAGCGCCGGGCAAAAAACTCACACGCGACCCCGACGTGCTCGACACCTGGTACTCGGCGGCGCAGTTCCCGTTTTCCACCGTCGGATGGCCGAACAAGACGGTCGAGCAGGACCTGTTCCTGCCGAGCACGGTGCTCGTCACCGGCTTCGACATCATCTTCTTCTGGGTCGCGCGCATGATCATGATGACGGCGCACTTCACCGGCAAAGCGGCGTTCAGGCACGTCTACATCCACGGCCTGATTCACGATTCGCACGGCAAGAAGATGAGCAAGAGCGAAGGCAACGTGCTCGATCCGGTGGATCTGATCCAGGGCGTCGATCTCGCCACGCTGATCGAAAAGAGCACGACCGGCCTGCGCAAACCCGAGACCGCGCCGAAAGTCGGGGCGCGTGTGAAGAAGGAATTCCCCGACGGCATCCCTGCGTACGGCGCCGATGCGTTGCGCCTGACGATGGCCTCTTATGCGAGCCTCGGCCGCAACATCGCCTTCGACACCAAACGCTGCGAGGGCTACCGAAATTTCTGCAACAAGCTCTGGAACGCCACCAAGTTCGTGTTGATGAACTGCGAAGGACAGGACTGCGGGCTGAAGGAACACACCAAGGCCGAGTGCGAACCTGGCGGCCCGTCCCACGGCTACATGACTTTCTCGCAGGCCGATCGCTGGATCAGCGGCGAGTTGCAGCGCGTCGAGGCCGACGTCGCGCAAGGTTTCGCCGACTACCGGCTCGACTTGGTGAACAGCGCCGCCTACGAATTCGTCTGGAACGAATACTGCGACTGGTACCTCGAGATCGCCAAGGTGCAGATCGCGAGCGGAACCGAAGCGCAGCAACGCGCGACCCGGCGCACCTTGATCCGCACACTCGAGACCGTGCTGCGCCTGCTGCATCCGCTGGCGCCGTTCATCACCGCCGAGTTGTGGGGCAAGGTGGCGCCTGTGGCCGGCCGCGCGTCGACGCACGCCGCCGGAGTGATGGTCGCGCCCTACCCTGTGGCTCAGTTGGAACGCATCGACGCCAAGGCCGATGCGTGGATGGCGCAGTTGAAGGCGGTCGTCGGCGCCTGCCGCAACCTGCGCAGCGAGATGGGCTTGTCGCCGGCCGACAAGGTGCCGTTGCTCGCCATCGGCGATGCCGCCTTCATCGACGCCGCGGCGCCGCTGCTCAAGGCGCTGGTCAAGGCCAGTGAGGTGCAGTGCTTCGACGACGAGGCGTCATTCGCCAGCGCCACGCAAACGCTGCCGGTGGCCGTGGCCGGTGGCTTGCGCTGCGCGCTGAAAGTCGAGATCGACATCGCCGCCGAGCAGGCCCGGTTGGCCAAGGAGATCGACCGCCTCAGTGCCGAGATCGCCAAGGCGCAAGGCAAGCTCGGCAACGACGGTTTCGTCGCTCGCGCCAAGCCCGAGGTCGTCGCTCAGGAGCGCACTCGCCTGGCCGATTTCACGCAGGCTTTGGATCGTCTTCGAGATCAAGCGGCACGTCTGGCGCCGTCGACCTGAACTCGCTGCGCTGCGGCGTGCTCTCAGCCGACAGCAACTCGTCGATGCGCCGTGCCACCGCCCACGCGGCGCGCACGCGCGACTCGCGCGTGGTGGCGGCCACGCGCGGCGTGATCTGCAAGGTGTCGATGTCGGCCAGCGGCTTGCCCGGGTCGAGCGCGCCCGGCTCCAGGCTGTCGAACCACGCGGCGGCCATGCGGCCGGTGCCGAGCACGTCGGCCAGCGCCGCCTGATCGAACAGGCTCGAATGAGCGACGTTGATCAGCACCTGGTTCGGCTTGCAATGCGGCAGGAAGCGCTCGCCGATCAGGCCCTGGTAGCGCGAGAAGTAGGTCAGCTGCACACAAACGCCGTCGCTCTGCTCCATCAGCTCGCGCAGCGCCACCGGCTCGACGCGCCAGCGCGTCCAGACGTTGTCCGACGCATGCACTGCGGGGTCGTAGCCGATGACGCGTGAACCAAAGGCCGACAGCAGTTGCGCCAACGAGCGCGCCGACGGCACCATGCCGACGAGGCCGATCGTCGCCCCGCCGAGCTCGCGACCGACGAGCAATCCTTCGGGGCTCAGCACCGGCACGCGGCGCAGCATCTGCAACAGGCCGCCGACCATGAACTCGGCTTCGGCCACCGCGCTCGCCGTGACGCTGCGCACCACCTCGACGCCGGCGCGGCCACAGGCGTCGAGGTCGATGTTCTCTGAACCAGCAGACAAGCGGCCCACCGCACGCAGCATCGGCGCGTAATGCAGCGCTTGCGCATCGAGCGCCACCGAAGGCGGGATCACCAGCGCACGCACGTTGAACAGCGCTTGGCGCAAGGCGCGCGCATCCCGCGCCAACTCCGGCGCATAGCGCACCGCGTGGCGCTCCCCGAGCCACTGCATCACCTCCGGCTCGAGCGGCTCAACGATCAGAACATCCATCCATGCCCCGGGCAAATCTGCGCTCAAAGAACCGTCTTGGTTCGCGTGCCAGAATCCGCCCGACTCCCCCTGTTGACTGTAAATAAATGCACATCCGCAAAGCGATCTTCCCCGTGGCAGGTCTCGGCACCCGGTTCCTGCCGGCCACCAAGGCGCAGCCGAAAGAGATGTTGCCGGTGGTCGATAAACCGCTGATTCAGTATGCGGTTGAAGAGGCCTACGCCGCCGGCGTCAGAGAGATGATCTTCGTCACGGGCCGCCACAAGCGCCCGATTGAGGATCACTTTGACATGACGTTTGAGCTCGAAGTAGCCCTTGAACAAGCGGGTAAGGATGAACTGCTGCACGTCGTGCGCACCGTCAAGCCCGATGACATGGACTGCATTTACGTTCGCCAGGCGCAGGCACTCGGCCTCGGCCATGCCGTGTTGTGCGGCCAGAAACTGGTCGGCAACGAACCGTTCGCCGTGCTGCTGGCCGATGACCTGATGGTCGGCACGCCACCGGTGCTGGCACAGATGGTCGAGCAGTTCCAGGAGTGGCGGGCGTCGATCCTGGCGGTGCAGGAAGTGCCTGCCGAGCACACGCAGCGCTACGGCATCGTCGCCGGCACGCAGGTCAACGACCGCCTGGTCAACATCGAGCGCATCGTCGAAAAGCCGAAGCCGGCCGACGCCCCCTCGCGTCTGGGGGTGGCCGGCCGCTACATCCTGACGCCCGGTGTCTTCCACGAGATCGCCAGCCAGAAGCGCGGCGTCGGCGGCGAGATCCAACTCACCGACGGCATCGCCGGGCTGCTGCGCCGCGAAAAGGTGTTTGCGTACCGCTATGAAGGCCGGCGATACGACTGCGGCAGCAAGGAAGGTTTTCTGCAGGCCAACGTCGAGTTGGCGCTGACGCACCCGCAGTTGGGCGCAGGTTTTCGCGAGTACCTGCAGGCACTGCCGCTGTAGCCGTCGGACCCGCGGGCCGAGCGCCGGGCCGCTTCCAAGCCGGCCCGCATCCCCTCGGGGGGATCGTCTGACGTACCCGTCAGACAAGGGGCCCCATGTCTTTACCTGCGCCGCAGGTAGTGCACGAATTCTTTTTCGCCGCTGACCTGATCGACCAGTTCGTTGCCGGTCTGCCGCGCGAATGCCTGAAAGTCGCGCACCGAGCCGGGGTCGGTGGCGACGATCTTCAGCACCTCGCCCGACAACATCTCCGTCAAGGCCTTCTTGGCCTTCAATATCGGCAGCGGGCAGTTCAGGCCGCGGGCGTCGAGTTCTTTCTGGGCGAGTGTCATGACTCGATTCTAGGCCCGTCGAGCCCAGTCGATGAACTGGGGCTCGTGCCCGCGCGCGCGCAGCCAGTCGGCGAGTGCGTAGCCGGTGCCGGCCGGCCAGCAGCGCACGTCCTGCGGCGTGAACAGCTTGTACTCGGCCAACTCGGAAGAGAGCGTGATCTCGCCGCGGGCCTGGGCGTGGTAGGCGATGATGACCTGGTTCACGCGCTGGAAGTCGTAGACGCCGATCAGCGACACCGCATCGACCGTGAGCGCCGTTTCTTCGGCGACCTCACGAGCAACACCGTCCTGCGGCGTCTCGCCGGCTTCCATGAAGCCGGTGATCAGCGCGAACATGCGGTGCGTCCAGGCGGCGTTGCGGGCGAGCAGGATCATCCCGTCACGATCGACGCACTCGACGACGGCCGCCAGCACCGGCGTGGGGTTGTTCCAATGCGTGAAGTCGCAGGCCGGGCAGCGCAGGCGGGTTTTCGGGCCGCCGTCTTCCATTTGCTCCATGGGCGCGAGCGCCGCCGCGCACTGCGGACAAAAGCGAAACGAACTCATGCGGGAAAGACACCCGTCGAGAGATAACGATCACCGCGGTCGCAAACGATGAAGACGATCGTTGCCTGCTCCAACTTCTCCGCCAGCTTCAGCGCCACGCAGCACGCGCCCGCCGCCGAGATGCCGCAGAACAAGCCTTCCTCGCGCGCCAGCCGCCGCGCCATGTCTTCGGCTTCGGCCTGACTGACCAGGATGATGTCATCGACGTGCGTCGGATCGTAGATTTTGGGCAGATAAGCCTCGGGCCACTTGCGGATGCCCGGAATGCGTGAGCCTTCGGCCGGTTGCGCGCCGATGATGCGCACCGCCGCGTTCTTGCCTTTCAAGTAGCGCGAGACGCCGGTGATGGTGCCGGTGGTGCCCATCGCGCTGACGAAGTGCGTGATCTGGCCGTCGGTGTCGCGCCAGATTTCCGGGCCGGTGGTGTCGAAGTGCGATTGCGGGTTGTCGGCGTTGGCGAACTGATCGAGCACGCGGCCCTTGCCGTCGGATTGCATCTGCAGTGCCAGGTCGCGCGCGTACTCCATGCCGCCGCTCTTCGGGGTCAACACGAGCTCGGCGCCGAAGGCCTTCATCGTCTGCGCGCGCTCGATCGACAAGTCCTCCGGCATGATCAGCACCATCCTGTAGCCGCGGATCGCCGCGGCCATCGCCAGCGCGATGCCGGTGTTGCCCGAGGTGGCCTCGATCAACACGTCGCCCGGCGCGATCTCGCCGCGCTTCTCGGCGCGCACGATCATGCTGATCGCCGGCCGGTCCTTCACCGATCCCGCCGGGTTGTTGCCTTCGAGTTTGCCGAGAAAGACGTTGCCGCGCTCGGCGTTGGCTGCGCCGGGCAAGCGCTGCAGGCGCACCAGCGGCGTGTTGCCGATCGCGTCTTCGAGGGTTTGGTAGCTGGGCATCGCCGCATTCTGTCAGCACGGCAGAAATCGCGAACACCGCGTGTGATAATCGCGCCCCGTTGCGCTGCAGCGCACCGCACCCAACTTGCCTCGGTGGCGGAATCGGTAGACGCAGCGGATTCAAAATCCGCCGCCTAAACAGCGTGCCGGTTCGAGTCCGGCCC
>CADEEN010000300.1 GCA_902826345.1 uncultured Burkholderiales bacterium
CGCAATCATCCCGTTCCCCAACCCGTCGAGCTTCGGGTCAAGCTCCCGCTCCTGCGCCAGATATCCGACCTTCGCCCCTTCGGCCGCCCAAGCCTCGCCCGTGAACTCCTTTTCCATCCCGGCCATGATCTTGAGCAGGGTGGACTTACCCGCCCCGTTCAGCCCGATGACGCCGATCTTCACGCCAGGATAGAAGGACAGCCAAATGTCCTTCAAAACCTGCTTGCCGCCGGGATAGCTCTTCCCCAACTGCTTCATCACATAGACGTACTGATAACTTGCCAAGATACTGATTTCCTTATGTTTTTAGCCAGTAAAATTGGCTGTGCAGGTTTTGTGTAGGTCGGTTTGGCTGATTTCCGGTGTTTTGGCGCAAAATAAGGATGTTCGCGCTGGATTCAAGCGTCCAAACGCCCCGGCCCTTGAGGAAACACCACATGTGAAGCCCTTTAGCGAGTTAGTCCGTATACGGATGAAATCTTACACGGGACTACCCGAGTCGTCCATTGCATGGGGTAACGTTATAATCCCGTCGCAACCGGGATTCGACCGTGACGTTGATTGTCGGCAGAGTTTCTGGCGAGCGGATCGCTGTGGCATCGGATACGCAGTTGACGGAACACGGTCGACAGCTGCCGATTTCGCAAGGCGTCATCAAGAGTTACATACTGCCCGGCCCGATCTGCGTGTCATTTTCGAATTCGCCGGAACTGGCGGTCAAGGATTTCGTGCGCTTCGCCGAGAGCTTTCCGACAGGTACGGGCTTCGCGAACGTCGTCAGATTTTTCGAGCAGGCAAGCGCAAAAACCGGCAATGACTACCTGATTGCGTTCGCACGGCCCGCAAGGCTCGTGAAGATCGCGGATGGAAGGCGGGTTCCGGGCGAAGCCAAGACGCAATGGATCGGCGACGCGGCGGCCTACCAGCGTTTCCGTGAGCACGAGGCGCGACGGCGCGCAAGGATGGAAGCTGGACGCGCCGTCAACGCTGCATGGTTCGTAGATGAAATAAACAAGTCGCCGGCCAGCGATCTCTACGCCACGATGCGGAATGTGCTAAACGATCCCGACATACCAAGCGTCGGCGGCTTTGTATGTACGATCAGCGGTCGCGGTTCTGATGGTTTTCGGCAGTCAGCCTATTGCGATATGCTATTCGACTGGCCGCACGACGCGACGGAAAGCTTTGAACTCAACCTCAACGACCAGATTGACTTCGGCGCCTCGGGCGAGAACCGGCAGTTTTCGATTGCGCAGGCTTCACCCGGATATCTTAATTTGAACGCTGTCGCGTTCTACATGTTGACCGGACGCAAGCTCTTTCTCTTCGCGGCCACGCCGGACGATCAGCTGATGCGGTGCAGGCTGATCGAGCATGTCGAGCCGGCGGACATTGCCCTGCGCCTGAACGCCTGCTTCGGTCAGGATTTGGGATGGCTGGTGCAGGTGATGGCGGCGGCACCTTCGGCCACGTCAACGCAGTTCCGGCAACCGCTCAAGACCGAAGGTCCGAATGGCACGAGCTTTCAGATCATGTGTCACGTCAATACATTTCCGAAGACCACAGCGGCCGAATGACAGCATGGTCCCCGGTGGCAACAATTAGCTGCCACTCGGGTTCGTGGAGAAACGTGTCACCTCGCCGGTCGCCCGCCTACGCGCGGGTGAGCAGCAAAGTCTGTGGCGCTGGCGGCAGCGCGGAGCCTCCAGGAACGAAGACTTTGATCACTTCGTAAATTGCGATGCATATAGCCACAATATGCCCGCCAAGTTGCTTGAGCAGACTCGGATTCCGGCCGAGTTGATCAGCAAGCTGCCCATACAGCCTTTCAGCCTTTAGAGAAGCCGTGCTGAACACGAATTCTTGCTGTGGTGTGAGAGGTCGCATCGAGCACACCATCGCGTCCATTTGATTCATGCATTGCCGGATATGCCCTAGCCCGGCAGTTACTTCGCTTGTTTTGCCAAGGTAGCTTCGACGAAAAACCTCTTCGATTTGCTCGAAGCGGTTGATGATGCTTCCGGCTATCGGATCGGACTTGAGGCGCTCGAGATTCTTTGCCATCTCGTCGATAGCTTGCAGTTGTTGCAGCGAATTAGAGGAACTGCTGGCAAGGGCTTGCATTTCTGGGTCTCCGGTCGAGGAATGCGCTGAGGGAAAAACTTGGAAGTTGAGAGTCGCGACTATGACGCCATCGCGGCGAGCCGATTAACCATGTTTTACCGGGTGAGTTCATTGTGCTGACCTCCTATGCGCTCGACGTGAATGGATACTCAACCAACTAAGAACTTCTGCGCGCGAAGACAGTGGTGTCACTCAAAATTTTCTCGACATGGTTAAGAGCAGAGACTTCGACCGGTTAACCGTGTTGTGGGCGAGGAAAGCGGCGGCGTTTCAGGGCGATAACCGCGTTCTCAAGAGCTTTCAGGTCGACACCCTCCAGCCCCTCCAGAATGTCTTCCGCGTGCTGCCACTTCGAGGGAATGATGGTGCTGATATCAATCTTCCTTTTCGACCCATAGTTGCGTAGCGCTCCAAGCAGTCTCGGATCGAGCTTCATTAGCTGAAATTGATAGAGAGAGCGCGCTTCGAGGTACGGTCCCCAAACAGCGTGCAAAAAATCGATTGGGTTTTGTTGGCGATCTTCGCGATCATCCCATAGTTTTGGAGCCTTTTCCGGAAGGTCCAATTTCGGCTTGAAAGCAGCACTGACGATCTTGAGGGCTGCAATCGAAAACGCCTCTCGCCTATCGGCGGGAACGCCGATCGTATCGGCAAACTGCGAAATTGCGGTGTTGATCAATTCTGCATCGGGGCCAACCAAACGAGAAGTGACAGAGGTGGCCTCAGGGCAGCTGTCACGAAATCTAGTCTTTGGTCCTATTTTGCTTCGAGTATTCTTCATTTAAACATCATAGTATTGTATAATATTTATGTTTCTTTTCGGCGTATCTGACAAATATGTCAAGCAGCGTTACAAATGATTGATTCAAGAGAGCTTTTGGAGGCCTGACCCGAAGCAGTCGGGGCGGACGTCGTTGCTAACCACCATTTGCAGCAGCGGTCGATAGATAAACGACGGCTCTCTCCGCACGCGCGGCTGCCATGAAAATCGCCTTGCTGTCCGCCTTCAACGCTTCGAGCCACGAGGCTAGATAGGCCGCATGATCCTCGCGCACTTCAGGCGTGATGCCGAGATCAGCGCAAAGGAAGGCAGCCCCCAACTCCGCGACCAGCTCTTCGGTGGCATACCCGGCATCGCCGAAGCGCTTGCGGCCGAAATCGCGGTCGAGGCGCGTCGGGTGCTTGGTCCAATGCGTCAGCTCATGAAGGATCGTCGCGTAGTAGCTTTCGGCATCGCGGAAGGTCTCACGCGGCGGCAGCTGCACATGATCGGCGCTTTCCGAATAGTAGGCCCGCAAGCCACCATGCTTGATGACGGCCGGTATCAGGCTCACGAAGTTTTCCGCCGTCTGATGTTTCGGCCATCCGAGCGCGGTCGGCTCTGACGGTGCCGCATAGAATTCTTCCGGGAGGCCGTCGATCTGCTCGGCATTGAACACGGTGTAGGCTTTCAGGAACGGAATTTCGCGGGCGATCTCATCGCCGTTGCCGTCCTGCTCTTTCTTGGTGAAGCGATCGGCATAGACGACAGGCGAGCCTTGCTCGCCCTTGCGCACATGTCCGCCCAACTCTTGCGCCTGCTTGTAGGTCACCCAGCGTGGCGAACGATAACCCTTGCAAACCGCATCCACCCAGAGCGTTACAACATTGATCCCGTGATAGGCCTCGCCATTGAAGCGAAGCGGCCTTGAAACCTGCCCCGCCAGATTTTCGGCGGACCATGGACGCGTCCACGGGCGCACGCCCTGTTCCAGGTCCGCGACGATCTTTGCCGTAACACGTTCATAGATATTCGGTTTCTGCACTGACATGGCCGGTCCCCTTTCGAGCTTGGCTGCTGCTGCAGCCCTGCCCGTCGGCGAGACCGGGGGTAGCAAGGGGAAGAGCGCGCAGCCGGGAGGGGGATCACCCGGCCTGCACAAGCGAAGCGCGGAAGGTCGGGGATACCCGGCGGAGCGGCACGCGCATGCGTGCGCACTCTTCCGCGCGCGAGGGGCGGAGCCCCTTAGAAGGTCAAACTGCCGGCCTAAAGCGACATATCTGGTAAGAAATAGCGTCTCTAGTGTCGTTTATAAACAGATGAATTGACAAGATGCTGCTTCGTCGTCAAAAAAGGCAACTGTCGAAGGATGTGTTGCGATGACGATGGATTCAGATTTCCCGCTTACGGGTCGAGGTTCAGCGAAGTGGAACGGCGCAGCAGACGCCGGGTTCACGATTGTGCCGGACGCCCTGATTCATAAGCAGGCGAAGCTCGGGCTCTCGGCGACCGAACTGGTCGTGCTTCTGCAGATCATAAGTTTTTGGTGGGCTGCGGACCGTCCGCCTTTTCCATCGACGACGACAATTGCGAGCCGCATGGGTGTCGAGGTCCGCACGGTTCAAAGAGCGATTCGAGCGCTTCTAAAGAGCGGCCTGATCGATCGCGATCTGCGACCCGGCCGGGATGGTAAAGCCGTGCGCGTGCTAACCTTAGATAGCCTTGTAATGCGGCTTAACCAGCAGGTCGCCGCAGATCCCGTCCTAAGCACGAAAGCGAGAACGCGGAATCAAAAGACCGTCACAGTTGTTGTTCAACCGCAGGGCGCGACGGAGGAATCGAGGGCGTGAGTTGATCGGAGGGACCTACCTCGATTGGCACCTTGTACAGCGGTAACAGCCCGCCTCCTGTGGCGCAGGAGGCGGGAGAGGTTTCCAAGGCACGCTTTTGTGAGGCCGGTTCGCGACCGAGAGGTCGCGGGCCGGTTTTCATTTATAGCACGATGCAGAGAAAGCGCATCCAGAGAAACCCACCGTCGTGGCTAACGGTCTGCGCTCGTTTTGGTGATACGGCGTTGATTACTTCCGCCCCTTCCACGGCGCGCCGGGCAAGAGCGTGATGAGGCGATCGGATACGGCCTCAGCGGCGGCATCAATGTCCCAAGAAAAGCCCGGAGCAAGCAAGGCCGTGATATCTGCACGGAAAGCTGGTGACTTCATCTTGCCGGCGAAACTTTCTTCGAACTCGGCGCGAGAAACGCGATGGCCGCCATGCTCCATATATTTTGAAAATGCGGAAATGATGCGCGCGGGATCGACATTTGCCTCTCGTAACGCTGTTGCGAGGTCAAAAAGATCGCGGCTCTTCCGCCGCTGATAGAGTGCACGCACCTTGGTGCCGAGCAGTTCGTCAAGCTCGTAGGTCGCAATGCGGCAGTCACCCTTAAACCATCGCGATTCGACGGCGAAGGGCAAATCCTTGAATCCATAAACCGCGAAGTGCTCGCGCGAGTTGGTCTCGACCTTAAGCTTGAGCGGAATCGACGGCTCGCCATCGGACGCAATGCGATAGAGCAAAGT
>CADEEN010000301.1 GCA_902826345.1 uncultured Burkholderiales bacterium
GACTCTTGCGATCGATCTTCATGGTCATCTTCACTCCAATCCGTAGGCTTTGCGCATCAGCGACAGCGGATGCTGCAGCGCCTTCGCCGGCGTACCGGCCTGCTGCATGCCCTGCGCGATGTGGTGCCCGGCCAGCGCGCAGTCGCTGCTGATCACGTCGGGCTCGTCCTTGGCCATCGCCCGGAACACCGGCTTGCCGATCTTCATCGCCACCGCGTGGTACTTCGTCTTCACGCCGTAAGTGCCGGCATGACCTGAGCAGCGCTCGACGGTGTTGAGCGTGACCTCGACCTTGCTGCCCACCAGCTTGAACATCTCTTCGGTCTTCTTGCCGATGTTCTGCACGCGGCCGTGGCAGGGGACGTGGTAACTCACCTTGCCGAGCGCGGTCTGGAAGTCGGTCTTCAGCAAGCCGTCCTTGTGGCGGGCGATGAAGTATTCGAACGGGTCCCACATCGCATCCTGCACCCGCTTCACGTCGGCGTCGTCCGGGAACAGCAGCGGCAGTTCCTGCTTGAACATCAGCGTGCAGCTCGGGACGGCGCTGACGATCGCGAAGCCGTCTTTCGCGTAGCGCGCCAGCACCGGGATGTTGGCGTTCTTGTGCTTCTCCACCGCGTCGAGATCGCCGAGCTCGAACTTCGGCATGCCGCAGCAGCTTTCCTTGTCGACCAGGGTGTACGGAATCTGGTTGTGTTCGAGCAACTTGATCAGGTCATGGCCGATGCCGGGCTCGTTGTAGTTGACGTAGCAGGTCGAGTAGATCGCCACGCGGCCCGGCGTGCGTTCGCCGTTGGTGACCGCAGTCATGCTGCCTTGCTTCTTCGCGCTCCAGCGAAAGCGCTTCGTCGCCAGCTCCGGCATCCACGCCTCGGGATGCACGCCGAGCGTCCTGTCCATCTGCTTGCGCGCGAACTTCGTCTTGTTGATCGCGTTGACCGATTGCACGACCACGGGGATGCCGGCAAAGCTGCCGTGCACGTCGGTCGAGGCCAGAAACTTCTCGCCGGCCCTGACCTCGCCCTTCTTGAACTTGATCGCCTTGGCGCGCAGCATGAGGTGCGGGAAGTCGAGGTTCCACGGGTGCGGCGGCGTGTACGGACACTTTGTCATGTAGCACAGGTCGCACAGGTAGCACTGATCGACGACGCTCCAGTACGCCTCTTTCTTGATGCCGTGCACCTCGCCGTCGTCGGTGGCATCCACCAGATCGAACAGCGTCGGGAAACTCTGGCACAGGCTGACGCAGCGACGGCAGCCATGACAGATGTCGAAAACGCGCTCCATCTCTTTGAACGTCGCCGCCTCGTCGTAGAAGAGCGGGTTCTTCCAGTCAACGGCGTGACGGGTGGGTGCCTGAAGATTGCCTTCTGTCGCCATGAATGCTTCGCTTCGCCAGATGAAGAACAAGGGGCACGAGGCCCCTTGTCCGCAGGTTTTCTCGAAATGCTTCAGTCAACGAGTGCGTCGAGCGCCTTTTGATAGCGGTTGGCGTGCGAGCGCTCGGCCTTGGCCAGCGTCTCGAACCAGTCGGCGATCTCGTCGAACTTCTCTTCGCGCGCCTGCTTGGCCATGCCCGGGTACATGTCGGTGTACTCGTGCGTCTCGCCAGCGACGGCCGCCTTCAGGTTCTGCCGGCTGCTGCCGATCGGCAAGCCGGTGGCCGGGTCGCCCGATCCGTGCTCCAGGAACTCGAGGTGGCCGTGCGCATGGCCGGTCTCGCCTTCGGCGGTGGAGCGGAACAGCGCCGCGACATCGTTCTGGCCTTCGATGTCGGCCTTGTTGGCGAAATACAGATAGCGGCGGTTGGCCTGGGATTCACCGGCGAAGGCGTCCTTCAGGTTTTGTTCGGTCTTCGAACCTTTCAATGCCATGGTCTTGCGCTCCTTGGAGTGATCAACGACGAATCCGGCTGTGCGTCCGGCCGCAAGACCTTACTTCGTTCGCGCAAGCTCCGGCCAATGCAATGCGGCTATGCAAGCCATAGGCAAAGCCGTGCACGGCTCAGCGCAGCTCGAGCAGGCGCAGCGCCAGGTCGTGCAGGCGGCCCTTCGGGTAGGCCAGGCTCTCCAGCACGGTGAAGTGGTTCTTGCCGGGCACGGTCTCGCACACCGGCACGGCGGTCGGACCCCACTGGTCGCGGATCAACTGGTTGTGACGGATGAACTCGTCGCTCTCGTCGGCGCCGACCACGGCGTAGAGCTTGCCGGCCTTCGGCCGCGGGAAGAACGCCGGCGACAAGCGGTTGACCTGCGTCGGTGTGAGCTTCAGGTCTCCCTGCAGGAACTCGGTGCGGCGAATCGGTTCCAGGTCGTACACGCCGGAGATGGCGAGCGCGCCGGCCAGCGGCTGCAACGGCAGCGCCTCATCGACCTGCTTCCAGCGGCACGACAGCAGCATCGCCGCCAGATGCGCACCGACCGAATGGCCGACGATGGCGATGCGCTCCCGGTCGCCGCCATGCTCTGCGGCGTGATGCCAGGTCCAGACGATGGCCTTGACCATCTGCAGCGCGATGTCTTCGACGCTCACCGCTGGGCACAGTGCGTAGTTTGGAATCACGACCATCGCGCCGTCGGCGACGAACGACGGCGCAACGAACGAAGAGTCGCTCTTGTCGAGCGCACGCCAGTAGCCGCCATGGATGTAGATCAGCACCGGCGCGTTGGGCGCTGCGCTGGGGAAAACATCCACCGTCTCGTTCGGCCCGTCGCCGTAGCGCAGATCGAGCCGCTTGTTCGCACTGCGCTCGCGCGCCAGCGCCGACGCCTCGGCCCATTTGGCGAGTTGCGCCATCGAATCGGCGACGCGTGCGCGGTTGTTGTACTGGGCGTCGAGCCAGGCGGGGTCGTCGAGTTGGGGTCGCATGGGCGCGGATCGTAACCGCGCCCGCCTCGATCAACGGGCGGCGACGCGCACGCCCTCGAAGCGCACCTCGGTGCGGCGGTTCTGCGCGCGGCCCTCGGCGCTAGCGTTGTCGGCCACCGGCTCGACCTCCCCCTGGGCTTGCGCGCGCACCATCGCCGGCTCCAGCCCCTTGGCCAGCAGGTACTGGCGCACGCCCTCGGCGCGGCGCGCGGACAACCCGCGGTTGTAGTCGTCGCTGCCGACGCTGTCGGTGAAACCGACGGCCACCACGCTCTGCCAGGTCACGTTTTTCATCTGCGCCACCTCGGCCAGCAGCGCAGCATGATCCTGTTCGCGCAGGTCGGCGCGGTCGAAGTCGAAGCGGGCGACGGCGCGCACAGTCACTTTTTCGACGGCGCCGACGCCCGGCTGTGCCGGCGTGACCGCAGGCCAAAGGGCGATCGAGGCGAGGACGGACCAACGCAAGACGTTCATGACGCTTTCCTTTCATCAGCGGGTGGGGAAAGTTGCGGCGCCTGCGACGAGGCGCCGGACGGTGCCATGGGCGGCGCGTCGCAGTGCTCGAAGACCTCGACCGCCGACGGCGCATACGGCCAAGGTGCAGGCAAGGTCAGCGCCGGGCGCACCGTCTGCCAGGTGGGGCCGCCGTCGCGTTGCAGCCCCGGCAACGCGGCGCACACGGACTGCGCAGCACGGACAACGCTCGCCACGCCCGCGTCGGCCCCGGTGGCGAGAAACGTCATCGCGGCGAGCCCCGGCAGCGCCGCGTTCGCGCGCAGCGGATCGGCCGCCAGCGTGGCCGGCAGGAAGCGCCGCTGCGCACGCGCGCTGCTCGGGTCACGCGCGTCCAAGGGCAACAGGCGCAGCGATCGACGCTGCGGCGCCGGCACGGCAAGCCACTCGCGCGCCCACTCGTCGCCGAGCAACACCACCACGTCGACCTCTCCGGCGAGCAAACGCGGCAACGCCAGCGCGCTCGCGGCGGCGTCGGCCTGACCGGTGTTCCAACGCGAGCCGAACAGCGCCGACCAGGCCGCTGCGGCCGTGGCGGCGCGTGCCCCGCCGGCGGGACCGACATTGACGCGCGCCGCACTCTCGATCTCGTGCACCGCCTGCAGCGGGCTGTCGTCGCGGACGACGAAGTGCAGCGCCTGCGCATACAGCGGCGCCAGCAATTGCAGCGCTATCAGGCGCTGCGTGGCCGAGGTTTCCAGCACGTCGTAGCGCACGACCACCAACGCACCGCGCGCCGCTGCCGCCAGTGTCTCGGTGACGTCAGCCTCGCCCAGCGCGGCGGCGAACGGCAAGGCGTTGGCAGCGAACAGGCGCGCCAGCGGCGACAGCGGATCGCTCACGTCACCCGGCTCGCGCACCGGCGCCGATTCGATGACCCGGCCGCTGGCGCTCGGCGCCGCGGCAACCGGCTTCGAACCGGTCGCCCGCGCGCCGAACCAGACGAAGGCGGCGACGGTGACGCACGACGCCAGCAGGCATGCCGCGAAAAACGCCGGCGGCGCAGGCCGCGGCGCGCCCGCACGTTCCGCGTGCGGCGCGTGCGGCAGCAGCGTGGGTGCCGGCTCGGCGTGCAAAGCCTGGGCGCGTGACGGTGGCGGCACCCGCCCGGCGGCGGGCGCTGCGACCGGCGCCACGCCGATCCACTCGGGCACAGACGCCGGCGGCGTGCGCGTCGCATCCAGCAGCAGCAACTGCCGCGACAGGCCGGGCAGCCGACGCCACAGCTTGTCGAGCAACGGTTCGGTCCAGTGGTCGAGCACGAGCAAGGCATGCGCGTGCGTGCCGGCATCGACCAGCAGGCCCGACAGCTCATCGAGCAGCGCCTGCCGCGGGCCGGGCTCGTCGTTGCGCGGCAGCAGCCATTCGGCCAGACCCTCGAGCACCAGCAGCACGCGCGCGCCGCTGGCCGCATGCAGCACGCTCGCCGTCTTCCACAGCGAGCCCGGCGGCGGCGTGTCGCCGGGCAGCGGCCGCGGTCCGCCGGGCCACAGCGACCACCAGGCCTGACGCAGCGCCGCCGCAGGCTCGGCGTGAAACGAAGCGTCGAAGCGCAACACCAACTCGGGCACGCGCGCGCTGTCTGCGCCCAGGCCGGCGTGCAGCGGGCTGCGCTTGGCGGCGCCGGCATCGACGGCGGGCACGGTCGTGCAGTCGACCGAGCGCCGTGCGGTCAGGGGCAACACCCTGTCGACGATGAACGGGTCGGCGCTGCCGCCGGCGTCCGACAGCAGCAGCGTCAGCGGCGCACGGCGCAACAAGCGCAGCAGCCACAGCGCCTCGTCACGCCCGGCCTGCCTGCGCGGTTGGATCGCATCCATCGCCAACGACACCATCGGCACCACCTCCATTACGCCGCGCGCAGATGCCGCGGCGCAAAGACGCCTTTACGTTGCAGCCGCGCTGCCGGATGCGATCGCGGGTACAACAAAAAGTGGAGAGTGCCGGTGCTAAACTTTGCCCACAGTGGGGACGTAGCTCAGCTGGGAGAGCGTCGCGTTCGCAATGCGAAGGTCGGGAGTTCGATCC
>CADEEN010000302.1 GCA_902826345.1 uncultured Burkholderiales bacterium
CGCTGCGCCACACTTACGAGCGCATGTTGGAGCGTGGCCCGGAGCGGTTCCAGGTCAAGCCCTCGGGCCTGCCGGCGATGGAGCACCTCTACGACGAGCTGCCGAATTTCCACGCCGTGCTCGACGACCTGAAGCGCCAGCTCGCGCTGACGCAGGACAGCGGCGACGGCCTCGAAATCACGCCGATGCTGCTGCTGGGGCCCCCCGGCGTCGGCAAGACGCATTTCGCGCGCGAGGTGGCCACGCTGCTCGGCACCGGCATGGGCTTCGTCTCGATGGGCAGCCTGACCGCCGGCTGGGTGCTGTCGGGCGCGTCGAGCCAGTGGAAAGGCGCGCGGCCGGGCAAGGTCTTCGAGACGCTGGTCGATGGCACCTACGCCAACCCGGTCATGGTGGTCGACGAGATCGACAAGGCCAGCCGCGGCGAGCACGCCTACGACCCGCTGGGCGCGCTGTACAGCCTGCTCGAACACGACACCGCGTCCGACTTCACCGACGAGTTCGCCGAGGTGCCGATCGACGCCAGCCAGGTCATCTGGATCGCCACCGCCAACGACGAGCGCGCGATCCCCGAGCCGATCCTGAACCGCGTCAACGTCTATGAAGTGCAGGCGCCCGACCGCGACGCCGCGCGCGCGATCGCGCTGCGCCTGTACACGCGGCTGCGTGACGGCCACCGCTGGGGCGAGCGCTTCCCGGCCGAGCCGGCGTATGACGTGCAGGAGCGCATGAGCGAACTCGCGCCGCGCGAAATGCGCCGCGCGTGGACGGCAGCATTCGGCAACGCGCGGCTGGCCGGGCGCGACGCGATCGAAGCGGGCGACTTGCCGAGCAGCAGCTCTAAGCGCGGGCCGATCGGCTTCGGCGGCGCGTCACACTGAGCCCGGCAGCGGCGCAGCCACCGACGAGCGAAAGCCCTCGCTGTCGGCGCGCATCTGGTGCGCGCCGAGCACGCGGCCTTTGCCCGCCGCCTTGCCCGCATACAGCGCCGCATCGGCGCGCTTCAACAACGCGTCGGCGTCGCTGCCGTCGAGCGGCGCCAGCGCATAGCCGACGGTCAGGCCGACGCTGCACAGCTGGCCGTCGATCGAGAACGGCGCGCCGAACGCCTGCACGAACTTTTCGCCCAGTCGTTGCGCCTCGGCGGTGCCGGGCAGCGCATCGGCGCAGATGACGAACTCGTCGCCGCCCAGCCGGACCACGGTGTCGCCGCCGCGCACCAGACCGCGCAAGCGCTCGGCCACCGCTTTGAGCAGCAGGTCGCCGGCATCATGGCCAAGGCGGTCGTTGACCGCCTTGAAGCCGTCGAGATCGACCATGAACAGCGCCCCCAGGCGCCCGGGTGCACACGCCGGCAAGCTGGCGTCGAGGCGCTGACGCAGGCCGCGCCGGTTCGGCAGGCCGGTCAGCGCGTCGGTCTCGGCCAGCGAGCGCATCACGTCACGCTCGGCGTGCACGCGGTGCGCCGACTGCCGCACTTCGTCCATGCGCATGCTGAGCACGATGAGCCACGACAGCATCTCGATCGCCGAGCCGATCTGGAAGGCGTACTCCGTCCACTCGTTGAACGGCAGCCGGCCGCGCAGCAGCAGCGCCATCGTGAAAGCGCCGCAGGCGTAGATCGCCCAGCCGGCCGTCACCGCCCAGGCCGCGCGGTCGCCGCGCCGCGCCCGCAGCAGCGCCGCCGGCAGCGTGACCAGCATGCAGGCCACGCCGAGCAGCGTGCCGGCGGCCTGCGTGCTCGGGTAGTCGAGCGCGCCGACGACGAAACCGGCCGCGCAGCCCAGCGCCGCCACCCAGACCGCCGTCTGCGCCCGATGCAAGCCGCGCGAAAGTTCGCGCACGTGCAGCGCGGCGCCGATGAAGCGCACGCCGCCGACGATCGCCAGCAGCACCATGAGCGGCGCGGCATTGCGCGTCAGCCAGTCGTTCGTCGGCCACAGGTGCTGCGGCGCCAGGCCGTAGAAGGCGTAGAAGAACAGCGTCGTGCAGCCGACCGTGAGCGCGTAGTGGGCGAACATCGCGCTGCGGAGCATCACCGCGTGCACCAGCGAGTAGACCGTCAGCGCCAGGCCGAGGCCGGCCAGCAGGCCCTGCGCCATCTGCACCCGCGCCTGCTCGGCCTGCAACGGCACCGCGCCCACCAGGCGCAGCGGCACGATCATCGAACTCGTGGTGCGTACGCGCAGCAGCAGCTCGTGCTCCACGCCGCGCTCGAACGTCAGCGCCACGGCATGCGTGTTCGACGGCAGCGGGCGCGCGCTGAACACGCGCTCGTCGCCCAGCCGGTGGTGCTGCGTCACCAGGCCGTCGCTGACGACGAAGACGTCGATCCGGTCGAGCGAGGCGTAGTCGATGTCGAGCACCCAGTGCCCGCGCTCGCTGGCCGGCACCACGATCGGCACGCGCAGCCAGACCGTGTCGCGGCGCACGCCGAGGTTGGCGTGCGGCGACTGCGGCGGGCGGAAGTCGGCTGCTCTGGCCAGCACGCTGCGCTCATCGAGCCGGTGCTCGGGGTCGGACAGCACCGTCACCGCCGGCCAGAGGTCGATGCTGGCTCGGTCGTCGGCCAGACGCAGCGGCTCGCCGGCCCACGCGGCGCAAGCGGCGCAAGAGGCCAAGGTCAGCGTGACGGCCAGCAGCCAACGGGTGAAACAGTTCATCGTGCGCCGTGTTCGGCATGGACGCCGTGGCCTTGAGGCCGACGCCTGACCGAGACCGTGCAATGCACACGCTACGATCAGTGCGCCATGCCCATCTCCCTCGACGGCCGCCTCGTCGTTGCCATCTCCTCACGCGCGCTGTTCGACTTCGAAGACGAGAACCGCGTCTTCGAAGCGCACGACGACCGCGCCTACATGCAGCTGCAGCTCGGCCGGCTCGAACAACCGGCGCGGCCGGGCGCGGCGTTCTCACTCGTGCACAAGCTGCTCGCCTTCAACGCCAACGGCGGCCAGCTGGTCGAGGTGGTGATCCTGTCGCGCAACGACCCGGTGTCGGGCATGCGCGTCTTCCGCTCCTGCCAGCATTACGGGCTGCCGATCGAACGCGGCGTGTTCACGCGCGGCCAGAGCCCGTGGCGCTACCTGAAGCCGCTGAATGCGCACCTGTTCCTTTCGACCAACGAGGCCGATGTGCGCTCGGCGCTCGCTGCCGCCGTGCCGGCCGCGCGCGTGATCGCGCAATCGAAGCGCGCCTCCGATGCGCACCCGAACGAAGTGCGCATCGCCTTCGACGGCGACGCGGTGCTGTTCTCCGACGAATCCGAGCGCGTCTACCAGCGCGACGGCTTGTTGGCCTTCCAGACCCACGAGCGCGACCATGCCGGCCTGCCGCTGGCGCCGGGCCCGTTCAAGCCGCTGCTCGAAGCGCTGCACCGCCTGCAGCGCGAGCCGGTGGACGGCATGCGCATCCGCACCGCGCTGGTCACGGCGCGCAGCGCGCCGGCGCACGAGCGCGCGATCCGCACGCTGATGGACTGGCAGATCGACGTCGATGAAGCGATGTTCCTCGGCGGTCTGCCCAAGGGCGAGTTCCTGCGCGAGTTCGAGCCCGACTTCTTCTTCGACGACCAGACCGGGCACATCGACAGCGCCTCGCTGCACGTGCCGGCGGGGCATGTGGCCGCGGGCATCGGCAACGAGGTGCCCTGACCGACGTCAGCCCGGCTGTCGGCTCACGCCGTGGCGATGCGGATCAGGTTGGTCGTGCCCGGCGAGCCGAAGGGCAAGCCGGCGATGGCGACGATGAAGCGGCCCGCTTCGGCGAAGCGTTCGCGGCGCGCGATGTCGCAGGCCAGCGCCGTCATTTCGTCGACGTCGGCCACGTCGGCGATATGCACCGAGTGCACGCCCCAGACCAGGACCAACCGACGTGCCGTGGCGAGCTTGGGCGTCAGGCTCAGGATCGGCGACTCGGGGCGCTCGCGCGCGGCGCGCAGGCTGCTGTGGCCCGACATGGTGTAGCAGACGATCGCTTGCGCGTGCAGCAGCACCACGGCGCGGCGCATCGCACAGCACACCGCCTCGGCAACGTCGCCGCTGGGTCGCGCCGAGGTGTGCGAGGCGTCGATCAATTGGCGATAGGCCGGATCGGCTTCGACCTGTTCGATGATGCGGTTCATCATGTCCACGGCCACGACCGGGTGCTTGCCCGACGCGGACTCGGCCGACAGCATCACCGCATCGGCGCCGTCGTAGATGGCGGTGGCCACGTCGGAGGCTTCGGCACGCGTGGGCACCGGGCTGTCGATCATCGACTCGAGCATCTGCGTGGCCACGATCACCGGCTTGCCCAGCGCGCGGCAGGTGCGCACGATGCGCTTCTGGATCGCCGGCACGCGCTCGGCCGGCAGTTCGACGCCGAGGTCGCCGCGCGCCACCATCACCGCATCGGTGACGGCGACGATTTCGTCGAGGCGTTCCACCGCCGAAGGCTTTTCGAGCTTGACGACGATCGCCGCGCGCTCGCCGATCAAGGCTCGCGCCTCGGTCACGTCTTCCGGGCGCTGCACGAACGACAGCGCGATCCAGTCGGCGCCGAGTTCGAGCGCGAGGGCGAGGTCGCGGCGGTCCTTCTCGGTGAGTGCGGTGATCGGCAGCACGACGCCGGGTACGTTGACGCCCTTGCGCTCGGACAGCTTGCCGCCGACAGCCACGCGCGTCTCGGCGAAGTCCTTGCCGCAGCGCTCGACCACCAGGCGCAGCTTGCCGTCGTCGAGCAGCAACTCGGCGCCCGGCACCAGCGCAGCGAAGATTTCCGGGTGCGGCAGGCCGGCGCGCTGCGCGTTGCCGGGCGCCTTGTCCAGATCGAGGCGAAAGGCCTGTCCTGCTTCCAGCATCACCGGCCCCTCGGCAAACGTGCCCACGCGCAGCTTGGGGCCTTGCAGGTCGGCCAGGATGCCGATCGGACGGCCGGTTTCCTGCTCCAGCGCACGCAGCGTCTTGAAGCGCTCTGCATGATCGGCATGCGTGCCGTGGCTGAAATTGAGGCGGAACACGTCCACCCCCGCCATGAAGAGCTGGCGAACGACAGCCGCATCCGAACTGGCCGGGCCGAGCGTGGCGACGATCTTGGCGTTGCGTGTTCTGCGCATGCTTTACTTTGTGGAAGGCGCGTCGATGAAGATCGCGCGGAAGTCGTTGACGTTGGTCATCGTCGGGCCGGTGATCACCGCGTCGCCGAGCGCCTCGAAGAAACCGTGGCCGTCGTTGTCGGCGAGGTGGTCTTTGGGTCGCAGACCCATCGTCCATGCGCGCGCCATGCTGGAAAAGCTAGGATTACAAATAACATTGGCTGAAAATGGTCAGGAAGCTATTGATCTGGTAGAAAAAGATCATTTTCAGCCAATGTTATTTGTAATCCTAGCTTTTCCA
>CADEEN010000303.1 GCA_902826345.1 uncultured Burkholderiales bacterium
TCTACGACGAGTACAACGCCGTGCTCGACATGCCGGCCGAGTACTACCTCGACACGATCAAGGTCGTGTTCCAGGATTTCGCGCTCGTCAACGGCACCTGGCATGTCAACGGCGAACTCGTCAGGCCGCAGGACATCACCAGCGGCGCGCTGCTGACGATCGAAGGCGAGCTCGACGACATTTCCGGCGCCGGCCAGACGCGCGCGGCGCATGACCTGTGCACCGGCCTGCCGAAGGCGCGTCAATTCCACTACGACGCGGTCGGCGCCGGCCACTACGGCATCTTCTCCGGCCGACGCTGGCGCGAAAAGGTTTATCCCGCCGTGCGCGAGTTCATCGCCGAGCATGGCAGCGGCCCGCTGCCGACGACGGGCAAGGCCGCCAGGAAAGCGGCGGCGAAGACAGCGCCGGCGAAGACGCGCCGCCGATAATCGGCGCGTGCGCGCCCCTTTCGAGTCACTCGCCGAACGCATCGACGCCGCGCTGCCGCAGACGCAGTGCACGCGCTGCGGCTACGCCGATTGCCGCGCTTACGCCGAAGCCATCGCGGCCGGCGACGCCGCCATCAACCAGTGCCCGCCGGGCGGCGCCGAAGGCATCGCGCGGCTGGCCGCGATCACCGGCCAGGGTGTGATCGAGTTGAACCCGGCCCACGGCGACGAAGGCCCGCGCAAGCTGATGTTTATCGACGAAGCCTGGTGCATCGGCTGCACGCTGTGCATCAAGGCCTGCCCGGTGGATTGCATCGTCGGCGCCTCGAAGCTGATGCACACCATCATCGAAGAGTTGTGCACCGGCTGCGAGTTGTGCCTGCCGGCCTGCCCTGTCGATTGCATCAGCGTTGTCGATGCCACCCCGGGACGCAGCGCTTGGCAGGCGTGGAGCCGGGCCGATGCAGCCCGTGCACGCGCGCGTTACGCCGCGCACGGCCAGCGCGGGCCGCATTGCGACGAAGACAACGACACGCGCCAGGGCGAGCGCAAGCGCGCTGCGATCGAAGCGGCGGTGCAACGCGCGCGCGAACGCGCGGGCAAGTCCGCATGAAGCCGCAAGACGTCGAGACCTTCTTCGCCACGCTGCGCAGCGCCAACCCGCAGCCGGCATCCGAGCTCGAGTACAGCAGCGTCTTCGAACTGCTGGCGGCCGTGTTGCTGTCCGCACAAGCCACCGACGTCGGCGTCAACAAGGCGACCAAACGCCTGTTCGCCCTCGCGCCGACGCCGCAGAAGATGCTCGCCCTGGGCGTGGCCGGCATCGAAGAGCGCATCAAGACGATCGGCCTGTACCGCAACAAGGCTAAGAACCTGCACGAGGCCTGTCGCATCCTGATCGAACAGCACGACGGCAAAGTGCCGAAAGGCCGCGAACAGCTCGAAGCCCTGCCCGGCGTCGGCCGCAAGACCGCCAATGTGGTGCTCAACGTCGCGTTCGGCGAGCCGACGATGGCTGTGGACACGCACATCTTTCGCGTCGGCAACCGCACCGGCCTGGCGCCGGGCAAGACGCCGTACGACGTCGAGATGAAGCTGATGAAAGCCGTGCGCGAGCCGTACCGCGTCGATGCGCACCACTGGTTGATCCTGCACGGCCGCTATGTGTGCGTCGCACGCAAGCCGTTGTGCTGGCAATGCCGTGTCGCGCCTCAGTGTTCTTTCGAGCCGAAGACGGCTGCACCGTAGCGCAACGGCGCGGGCCATGCCGTTGCCGTCGGCTCGATCCCCGGACGTTGCCACAACCACTGCCACGCAGTGATCCAGCCTGCATGGCCGACAACGAGGCACGGACCTCTTTGCGCGGCGCCGAACCGCCGCACGCGCTCGAAGAGGTGCGCCAAGGATTCACCGCCGCCGGGTGCGTGGTGCAGGAACTCGTCTTCCCACACGCGCACCTGCGCGGCGCTGATCGCCGACCACTTACAGCCATCCCACTCACCGAAGTACATCTCAGCAAGATCAGCGTCGATGCGGTGCACAAAGCCGAAGCGGCGCAAGCAGCGGCCGACCGCGGCGCAGCGTTCGAGTGGCGAGGTGTGCACGACGCGCGGCCAGCCTTCGCGGCGCGCGCGGGCGCGGATGCGGTGTGCGAGGCGCTTGGCACGGCGCGGGTCCACGCGCACGTCGGTGCGGCCGATGCAGCGGCCCAAAGCGCCTTGCGGCTTCGGGTGGCGCCAGATGACGACCGGCTTCATGGCAGCGCCACCAGCGCGAGATAGATCGCCAGCTCGCCGAGCTGCTGTGTCGCGCCGAGCGTGTCGCCGGTGAAGCCGCCCAAGCGGCGGTGCAACCAGCGCGCCATCAGCAAAGCAACCAGCGCCGCGGCGATCAGCGACACGACAACGGCGGTGACGCCGAGCCCACGCGCGCCGACCGTTGCAGCGGCAACCGCCAACGCCCACAGAACCGCCACGCCGACACCGCCCATCGACACGCGCGTGGACAGCGGCTTGGCCTTCGCGGCCTGCGCATCGCCGGCATAAGGCAGCCGGCGGATCAGCGCCACCGGCAAGGCGCGCGACGCGCTGTGCGCCAGCAGCAACGCCGCCGCGGCCTGCGCGCCGAGCGCGAACAACGATGCCGCCTTCAACGCCAACACGATGACGAGCGCCGCTGTGCCGTACGTGCCCAGGCGCGAGTCCTTCATGATCGCCAGCGCCTTGTCGCGCGACACCGCGCCGCCGAGCGCGTCGAAGGTGTCGGCCAAGCCGTCTTCGTGGAACGCGCCGGTGAGCACGAGCGTGGCCGCCATCGACAGCAGCACCGCCAGCGGCCACGGCCACAGCGCCGACGCGCCGAGCAACACCAACGCCGCCACCGCGCCGACGAACAAACCGACGAGCGGAAAGTGGCGCGCACATTGATGCAGCCACTCGTCGCGGTAGCCGACCCATGCCGGCACCGGCACGCGCGTAAGGAACTGCAGCGCGATCAGCGACAGGCGCAGCTCGTGCAGCATCACGCGGATCGATCGGAAACACCCGCCGACTCGAAGCTCGCCATCTCGTCGAGCAAGCACACGGCCGAGACGATCAGCGGCCACGCCAGCGCAGCGCCGGAGCCTTCGCCCAGACGCAGGCCGAGATCGAGCAGGGGCTGCACGCCCAGGTGCTTCAACCACAGCGCATGACCGCTCTCCGCCGAGCAGTGCGAGAACACACACGCGCCGAGTACGCGCGGCGCGAGCTGCGCGGCCACCGCCACCGCCGCGCTGCTGATGAAGCCATCGACGACGATCACGCGCCGCTCGGCCGCCGCTTCGAGCACCGCGCCCACCATCGTCGCCACCTCCAGGCCACCGAGCATGGCCAGCACGGCGAGCGGTTCATGCACATCGGCATGCCGCTCGAGCGCGGCTTGCAGCACGGAGAGTTTGCGCGCCAGGCCGGCATCATCGACACCGGTGCCGCGGCCGGTGCATTGCGCCAGCGGCAACCCGGTCAGGCGCTGCATCAACATCGCGGCAATCGAGGTGTTGCCGATGCCCATCTCGCCCAGCAGCAGCGCGTTGCCCGGCAGCGCGCGCAGCACCTCACGGCCGTGGCTGATGGCAGCTTCGCACTGCGCCGCCGTCATCGCCGCCTGCGTCACCACGTCCGCGCTGCCCTGCGCCGTTTTCCTGACGATGAGCTGAGGATGCGACGCGAACGCATGGCGCACGCCGCAATCGACCACCGTCAGCGCCAGGCCATGCTGACGCGCCAGCACCGACACCGCCGCACCGCCGGCCAGAAAGTTCAACACCATCTGCGCCGTCACTTCGCTCGGATAAGCCGACACGCCGCGCGCGGCGATGCCATGGTCGGCGGCGAAGACGACGAGCTGCGGCGCGTCGAGCCGCGGCCGCTCGCGCTGCTGGATCAGCGCCAGTTGCAGCGCCAGGCTCTCCAGACGGCCGAGCGAGCCGGCCGGTTTGGTTTGGCGGTCGATCCGCTGCTGCACTGCCGCCGCGAGTGCAGCGTCCTCGAAGACCGGCATCTCGAACTCAGCGCTCACGGCGCACCTCCTCCAAGGCATAGCAGATCGCGCGGGCGCCGATGCCGATGCGCGGGCCCTGGCGGCTGATCTCGTCACCAGGGATCGTGAACAGCCAGCCGTGTTTCGCGGCGGGCAAGGCCTTGTCGAGCGAACGCCAGGTGACGAAGGGCTCGGCTGCGGGCTCGCGGCGCATCGTCGGCTCGCCGCCGGCCGCCGAAGAACGCGCGCTCAGGATCGCTTCGGGCCGGGCCGCGAGCACCGACTCGGTACTGACCTCGGGCACCAACGTCGTCGATGCCGCGAAGACATTGCGCCCGCCGCACAGGCGGATCACATCGCTGATGAGGTGCTGGTCGTTGAGCGTCAGCAGCGGGCGCGACCAGACCTGGTAGAACACTTTCACCGGCGGCCGGTTCGCGAACTCTCGGCCCAGCGAGGCGAGTTCGTCGCGCAGCGCCTGCGCGCGCGGCCGTGCGGCGTCGGCGGTGCCGAACAGATCACCCAGGCGCTCGATGGCGCGCGCCACATCGCCCAGACGCCGCGGTTCGAGATGCACCACGGCCACGCCGGCCGACGCCAGTTGCGCCAGCTCGCGCTGCGAGTTGCCGCTGGTCCACACCAGCACGACGTCGGGCTTCAAGCGCAGCAGGCGCTCGACATCGACCCGCTGGTAGTCGCCGACGCTGGCCAGCGCGCGCGCCTCGGGCGGATGGTCGCTGCCGATCACCGTCGCGACGAGGCGCGAGCCCGCCCCGGCCGCATAGACCAGCTCGGTCAGGCTCGGCGCGAGCGTGGCCACGCGCTGCGGCGGCGCGGCGAAACGGTGGCGGCGCGCGCTGTCGTCGGTGAATTCGACGGCATGTGCACCAGAGCACAGCAGGATCAGCAAACAGGCGGCCAGTCGCTTCACGCGGCACCTCCCTTGATATTCACCGGCAGACCCGCCACCATCCAGGTCACGCGCTGCGCACTCGCCGCGAGGTCCTGGTGCAAGCGGCCGAGCGCATCGACGACGCGGCGCGTGGCGGCGTCCATCGGCACGACGCCCAGACCGATCTCGTTGCTGACGACGATCACGTGACCGGGCGCAGAGTGCAGCGCCTGCAAGGTCAACGCGGCTGCGCCGGCGGCATCGACAGCGGCGACGCCCGGCGGCGGGCAGATCAATTGCGACAGCCACACCGTCAGGCAATCGATCAGCAGGCAGCGGGCCCGCGCTGCGGGCGCGGCGATCGCAGCGGACAAGCCGCTCGCCGTCGGCGCCACCTCGACCACGGGCCAATGCGCCGGCCGATCGGCGCGGTGGCGCTCGATGCGCTCGCGCATCTCGGCGTCGGCCGGCAATGCCGTGGCGATGACGATCACATCAGCGTGCTGCGACGCCAGCGTCTGCGCGTA
>CADEEN010000304.1 GCA_902826345.1 uncultured Burkholderiales bacterium
CCCTGGCTCAATATTCGGTCGGCGCGGTGGCTCAGATTTGAATCGGCGCCGACAGCATCTTGGTCAGCGCGCGTTTGCCGCTGCGCTCGACGATGCGTTGAAACAGATAGCCCTCAGGCAGGTTCATGTCCATCACGGGGAACAGATCGCCGTCGGCCCATTCGGTCTGCGTCGTCGGCATCGTCAGGCTGATGGCGTGTTGCGCGGCCACGTCGTCGTAGCGAAAGCCGTAGCGGCTTTCGCGCAGCAGCTCGCCGGCGCGGCGGTGGTCGACCGTGACCGCGAGGCGCTTGATGCGCTCGGGCAGGCCCTGCAGGGCCGGCTCACCGGCGGCCACGGCGTGGCCTCGGCGCGGCGGTTGTTTGCTCCGACTCAGACTCGGCTTCCTGCTGCAGATGCGCGAAGCGGCGCTGCATGTCGCCCAGCGTCGGCCGCGCGATGGCAGCAAGTTCGAGTTGCTGGCCGATCGCCGCGAGGATGTCGAGCAGCGAACTCACGGACACGTCGCGCCCGCTCTCCAGGCGGTGCAGCACGTCGCGGCTGCGGCCGCTGACCTTGGCGACTTCGACCGTCGTCAGGCCCGTGGCCTGGCGGGCTGCGCGAACGGCTCGGCCGAGTTCATCGAGGGTCTGCATGTCCTGATTTTAGGACAAATTCTCGACTGACGACAGAAATGTCCATGAATCAGGACATTTCAGGCCGAGGCGAGCGTCCGCTTGTGAACGCCATCAGCGCCAGAACCCGCGCGTGCTCGTCGCTCACCATCGGCCACTCGAAGCGCCAACTCCAATTCTGCGGGCCGAGCGTGCCCGGCTGGTTCATGCGCTGATCGGTCGGCAGGCCGAGCACGTCTTGCAGCGGGAACACGGCCAGCGCACAGACCGAGTTCATGCAGGCGCGGATGGCGGCCCAGTGGAAGTCACTCGCGCCGCAGGCCAGGTAACTGCCGGCGAAGTGGCGCTCGCGTTCGCTCGCATGGTCCCACCAGCCGCGCGCGGTGTCGGTGTCGTGCGTGCTGGTGTAGACGATGGTGTTCGGCGCGCAGTTGTGCGGCAGGTACTCGTGCGCGCCGTCGATGCCGAAGCCGAAGATCAGCACTTTCATGCGCGGGAAGCCGCAGGCCTCGATCAACTCGACCACGTCGGGCGTGATCAGGCCCAGGTCCTCGGCAATGATCGGCAGCTCGCCGAGTTGTTTGGCGATTGCCTTGAACAGCGGCAGTCCCGGCCCGACGACCCACTTGCCGGTCTTCGCCGTCGGCGAGCTGGCCGGGATTTCCCAATAGGCGGCGAAGCCGCGAAAGTGGTCGATGCGCACCACGTCGGCCTGCGACAGCACCCGTTTCACACGCTCGGTCCACCAGGCGTAGCGCTCTTTCTTCATCCGCTCCCAGCGGTAGATCGGATTGCCCCAGCGCTGACCGTCTGGACCGAGCGGATCGGGTGGCACGCCGGCGATCACCGTCGGCAGGCCATCGTCGCCGAGTTCGTACAGATCGGGCCGCGACCAGACATCGGCGCTGTTGTCGGCCACGTAGATCGGGATGTCGCCGACGAGCGAGATGCCTTTTTGATTGGCGTATGTTTTGAGCGCACGGCATTGTTCGTCCCAACACCACTGCACAAAACGCCAGAAATCGATCTCCTGCGCGTGCTGCGTGCGCGCCTGGGTCATCGCTTTGGCATCGCGCTGTCGCAGCGGCGCCGCCCACTCCCACCACGGCTTCTGGCCATGCGCGTTGAACAGCGCCATGAACAGCGCGTACTCGTCGAGCCACGAGGCTTGCGCCTGGCACCAGGCGGTGAAGGCCGTGCGCTCGTCGGCGTTCGCGCGCGTGAAGAAGCCGTGTGCGGCGCGGCGCAGGTGATCGTCGCGCCAAGGGATCACGCGCGGGAAATCAACGCGCGTGTTCGAAAAGCCCTCTGTCGGCAGGGCGAGCGCATCGAGCCAGCCTCGTTGCAGCAGCGGCTCCAACGCCACCATCAACGGGCTGCCGGCAAATGCCGACGGGCTCTGGTACGGCGAGTCGCCGGGTCCGACGGGCGTGGTCGGCAGCCATTGCCACAGGGTCTGCTTCGCGCTGTGCAGCCAATCGACGAAGCGATAAGCGTCGGGGCCGAAGTCGCCGATGCCGTGCGGGCCGGGCAGCGAGGTGATGTGCAAGAGGACGCCTGCGGCGCGTTGTTCCAGATTCATGTCAATCAGAGAGGTCGCGCAGCACGATCAGTGAGTGCGCAGGAACGGAAAGCGGCTTGTGCGGACGCACGGCATTCAGCTCACCCGAGCTGTCGAGCGCGATCTGCCACTCGCCGGTGGGCAGCGCGAACGACGTTGCCGTGGTCTCGGGGTTGAAGGCGATCAGCAGGTGCCGGCAACCGTTGCCACGCGTGGGCACGTCGGCCGCGTGTTTCGGCGACGCGTCGATGCGGCAGGCGAAGGCGTGCATCGCGCCATCGTGCCAATCGTGCACCTGCATGTCATGGCCGCTCGGCGCCAGCCAGACGACGCTGCGCTCGCCCGCCGGCGCCGGCGAATGAGCAAACCAGCGCGCATGGCGTAGCGCGGGCTCCTCCCGGCGCAGCAGCAGCACGCATTGCACGAAGGCCATCAGCTTGCGGTCGGCGTTGGCCCAATCCAGCCAGCCGGTCGGGTTGTCCTGGTTGTAGGCGTTGTTGTTGCCTTGCTGGCTGTTCGCGAACTCATCGCCGGCCAGCAGCATCGGCGTGCCTTGCGCGAGCAGCAGCGTGGCCAGCAGGGCGCGGCGCACGCGCGCGCGATCGGGCTCGGCGATCACGGCGGCGATCTCGTCGTCGCGGCCGTCGCGGTTGTTCTCGCCGTTGCCGTGGTTCTGCTTCTTGTCGAAGGCGGTGAAGTCGGCTGTCGTGAAGCCATCGTGCGCGGCGATGAAGTTGACACTCGACAACGGACCGCGCCGCCCGTGGTGGAAGAGGTCGTTGCTGGCGGTGAAGCGGCGCGCGAACTCGCCGCGGCTGACGCTGCGGTTCAACCAATAGCGGCGCACGGTGTCGCGGAACTTGTCGTTCCAATCCGACCAGCGCGCGGGGAAACGCCCCACCTGGTAGCCGTCGGGTCCGGTGTCCCACGGTTCCGAAATCATCTGCGCGCGCGCAAGGATCGGGTCTTGCGCGAGCGCCGTGAAGAACGGTGCGTTGGGGTGGAAGTGGGTGTGCGTGCGGCCGAGCACAGTGGCCAGATCGAAGCGGAACCCATCGACGCCCATCTCCTGCACCCAGAAGCGCAGCGAGTCGAGCACGAACTGCGTGACGCGCGGATGCGCCACGTTGACGGTGTTGCCGCAGCCCGTCCAGTTCTCGCTGCGGCTCTTGTCGTCGTGCGGCAGGCGGTACCAGGCGGCGTTGTCGAGGCCGCGCATCGAGAGCGTGGGGCCCGTCTCGCCGCCTTCGGGCGTGTGGTTGTAGACGACGTCGAGCACGACTTCGAGGCCGTGCTCATGCAGCGTGGCCACCATCGAGCGGAACTCGTCGTTGACGGCCGTCGGGTCGCTGCGGTCGCACGCCGCGTAGCGCGGGTCGGCGCCGAAAAAGCCGAGCGTGTTGTAGCCCCAGTAGTTGACGAGGCCCTTGTCGTGCAGATGCGGCTCGCTCAAGTGGTAGTGGATCGGCAGCAGCTCGAGCGTGGTGATGCCGAGCGACTTGAAGTGCGCGATCGACAGCGGATGCGCGAGGCCGGCATAGGTGCCCGCGAGTTCCGGCGGCAAGCCGGGCAGCAGCTTGCCGAAGCCCTTGACGTGCAGTTCGTAGAGGACCTGATCGCGCGCCGGGATGCGTGGCGCGTTGAGTGCGCCGGCGGCCACTTGCGGTGGGGGTGCGACGCGCGCCTTCAATGCCGACAGCGCGTTGTCGCGCTTGTCGAACGAGCGCTGGCCATCGGGGTGACCGAGCTCGTAGCCGTGGTGCTCGGCGCGCCACGCAAAGCGGCCGACGATCTCGCGCGCATACGGGTCGAGCAGCAGCTTGTGGTGGTTGAAGCGGTGGCCGTGCTCGGGCTGGTACGGGCCATGCGCGCGCAGACCGTAGATGAGACCGGGGCCGACGCCTTCGATGAAGCCGTGGAAGACGCCGTCGGTGGGGCCGTGCAGTGCGTACTTTTTCAACTCGCGCGCGCCGCTCGAATCGAAGACGCAGAGTTCGATCTTCGTCGCGTGGTCGGAGAAGACGGCGAAGTTGACGCCGTTGTCGCGCGCCAGAGCGCCGAAAGGTTCGCTGCGGCCTTCTTGAATGTGTTCCGGCAGCTTCATGCGGGGACAAGGAACACCGTGGCCAGCGGTGGGATCGTGAGTTCGATCGACTGTGCGCGGCCGTGGCTGTTGGCGGCCTGCACTTGCAGCGGCGCTTGGCCGTTGCCGAGGTTGCTGCCGCCGTAGAAGACGGAGTCGGTGTTGAGGGCTTCGCGCCAGGCGCCCGCACCGGCGGGCACGCCGAGGCGGAAGGCTTTGCGCGGCACCGGTGTCATGTTGGCGACGACGATGACCTGGTGGCCCTGCCCGTCCTTGCGCAGCCACGAGTAGATCGAACGCTCGCCGTCGTGGGCGTCGATCCACTCGAAGCCGGCGCTGTCGCAATCGAGCTGGTGCAAGGCCGGTTGTTCGCGGTAGAGCTTGTTCAAATCGCGCACCAGCCGCTGCACGCCGGCATGGTGCTCGTACTGCAACAGCCACCACGGCAGCTCGATGTCGTGGTTCCACTCGGTGCCCTGCGCCAACTCCTGGCCCATGAAGAGCAGCTTCTTGCCGGGATGACCCCACATGAAGCCGAAGTAGGCGCGCAGGTTGGCGAAGCGCTGCCACTCGTCGCCGGGCATGCGGCCGAGGATGCTGCCCTTGCCGTGCACCACTTCGTCGTGACTCAGCGGCAGCATGAAGTTTTCGCTGAAGGCATAGACCAGGCCGAAGCTCATCTTGTCGTGGTGCCAGCGGCGGTGCACCGGGTCTTGCTGGATGTACTCCAGCGTGTCGTGCATCCAGCCCATGTTCCACTTGAAGTGGAAGCCCAGGCCGCCGTGGTACGTCGGCGCGCTGACCCCCGGAAAGGCTGTGCTCTCTTCGGCGACGGTGAAGGCGCCCGGGCATTCGATGCCGATGACTTCGTTGGTGCGCTTCAAGAAGGCGATGGCTTCGAGGTTTTCGCGGCCGCCGAACTCGTTTGGGATCCACTCGCCGGCCTTGCGCGAGTAGTCGCGGTAGAGCATCGACGCCACGGCATCGACGCGCAGGCCATCGACGCCGAACTGCTCGATCCAGTACAGCGCGCTGCCGACGAGGAAATTCCTCACCTCGTGGCGGCCGAAGTTGTAGATCAGCGTGTTCCAGTCCTTGTGGAAGCC
>CADEEN010000305.1 GCA_902826345.1 uncultured Burkholderiales bacterium
CACATGCACGCCGGCGACGGCAACGTGCACACCAACATCCCGGTCAACAGCGACAACTACGAGATGCTGCAGACCGCGCACGAGGCGGTGGCGCGCATCATGGCACTGGCGCGCCGGCTCGACGGGGTGATCAGCGGCGAGCACGGCATCGGCATCACCAAGCTCGAGTTCCTGACCGACGCCGAGCTGGCCCCCTTCGCCGACTACAAGCGCCGGGTCGACCCCGAGGGCCGCTTCAACAAGGGCAAGCTGCTCAAGCAGCGCCACGACGACGCCTGGGCCGCCGACCTGAGCGCCGCCTACACCCCCAGCTTCGGCCTGATGGGGCACGAGTCGCTGATCATGCAGCGCAGCGACATCGGCGCGATCTCCGACAGCATCAAGGACTGCCTGCGCTGCGGCAAGTGCAAGCCGGTTTGCGCCACGCACGTGCCGCGCGCCAACCTGCTGTACAGCCCTCGCAACAAGATCCTCGCCACCTCGCTGCTGATCGAAGCCTTCTTGTACGAAGAGCAGACGCGGCGCGGCATCAGCCTGCGCCACTGGGAAGAGTTCGAAGACGTGGCCGACCATTGCACCGTCTGCCACAAGTGTTTGTCGCCGTGCCCGGTGAACATCGACTTCGGCGACGTTTCGATGAACATGCGCAACCTGTTGCGCAAGATGGGGCAGAAGAGCTTCCGCCCCGGCAACGCGGCGGCGATGATGTTCCTCAACGCGACCAATCCGCAGACGATCAAGCTGATGCGCACGGCGATGGTCGATGTCGGCTTCAAGGTGCAGCGCTTCGCCAACCAGATGCTGCGCCTGGCGGCGAAGATCCAGACCGAGAAGCCTCCGGCCACGGTCGGCGCCGCGCCGATCAAGGAGCAGGTGATCCACTTCATCAACAAGAAGATGCCGGGCGGCCTGCCGAAGAAGACGGCGCGCGCGCTGCTCGACATCGAAGACGCGCACTACGTGCCGATCATCCGCAACCCGAGCGCGACGACGGCTGACACCGAAGCCGTCTTCTACTTCCCCGGCTGCGGCAGCGAGCGCTTGTTCTCTCAAGTGGGTTTGGCGACGCAGGCGATGCTCTGGCACGCTGGCGTGCAGACCGTGCTGCCGCCGGGTTATCTGTGCTGCGGCTACCCGCAGAAGGGCTCCGGCCAGTTCGACAAGGCCGACAAGATCATCACCGACAACCGCGTGCTCTTCCACCGCGTCGCCAACACGCTGAACTACCTTGACATCAAGACGGTTGTCGTCTCCTGCGGCACCTGCTACGACCAACTGCAGGGCTACCGCTTCGAAGACATCTTCCCCGGCTGCCGCATCATCGACATCCACGAGTACCTGCTCGAAAAAAACATCAAGCTCGACAACAAAGGCGCGTACCTCTACCACGACCCCTGCCACAGCCCGATGAAGCTGCAGGAGCCGATGAAGACGGTCAAAGCGCTCGTCGGAGACAACGTCATGAAGAGCGAGCGCTGCTGCGGCGAAAGCGGCACGCTCGGCGTGACGCGGCCCGACATCGCCACGCAGGTGCGTTTTCGCAAGGAAGAAGAGCTGCAGAAGAACGAAGCGGCGCTGCGTGCGAGCGGCGCCGTCAAGCAGCGCGACGACATCAAGATCCTGACCTCGTGCCCGAGCTGCCTGCAAGGCCTGAAGCGCTACGGCGCCGACCTGAACAACGGCCTGCTCGAAGCCGACTACATCGTCGTCGAGATGGCGCGCCACATCCTCGGCGAGGACTGGATGCCGCAGTACGTGGCCAAGGCCAACGCCGGTGGGATCGAGCGGGTGTTGGTGTAGCGCGCCAGCTCAGTGGGCGGAGATCGGCGGTGCCACCGACCGCTTGCGCAACCGCGGATCGACCTCGCCCGGATGCACATACAGCGACGACCTGAACGCGTCCTCGTCGTTGTGCTTCGCGTCCATCGCCCATTGCAGCAGATCGTTCGGCGCCATCGGCTGCGCGAACAAAAAGCCTTGCAACTCGTCGCAGCCCATCTCGGTCAGGATGCGGCGCTGCTTGATCGTCTCGACGCCTTCGGCGACGACGCGCTTGCCTAAAGCGTGCGCCAGCTTGATGACGCCGTCGACCACCGCGCGCGCGTCGGCACTGCGCTCCAGGTCCATGACGAAGCTGCGGTCGATCTTGACTTCCTTGGCCGGCAGCTTGCGCAGGTAGGCCAGGCTCGAATAGCCGGTGCCGAAATCGTCGATCGACAGGTGCACGCCGATCAGCCCCAACTGCGCCAGCGTGGCCTGCGTCGACTGCGTGTTCTCCATCGCCAGCGTCTCGGTGATCTCGCAGGTCAGGCGGCTCGGCTCGATGCGGTTGCGCGTCAGCGCGGTGCCCACGCGCTGCGCCAGATCGGGCTCGCGCAAATGCTGCGCCGACAGGTTGATTGCCACGCGCATGTTGAGGCCGGCCTGGGCCCACAGGCCCGCTTGCCGGCAGGCGCGGTCGATCACCCAGTCGCCCAGTCGCGTCACCAGGCCGAAGCGCTCGGCCAGCGTGACGAAGATCGTCGGCGGCACGTCGCCGCGCGTCGCGTGCTTCCAGCGCAGCAGCGCTTCGGCGGCGGTGATGCGGCCGCTGGCGGCGTCGATCTTCGGCTGATAGACCAATGTCAGGCCGTCGTTGTCGAGCGCCTGGCGGAAGTCGCGCAGCAGCTCGAGGTCGTTCGACATGTCCTCGTCCATCTCGGCGGTGAAGACGCCCAGGCGCGCGCCGCCGGCGCGCTTGGCCGTCTGCACCGCGGTCTCGCCGCGCGCGATCAGGCGCTCGGCGTCGCCGTGATCCGGGTACATCGCGATGCCGATCGAGCAGGTCAGGTTCACTTCCTTCGTGCCCAGGCGGTACGGCTGGCCGACGGCGTCGATCAGCCGCTCGGCCAGACGCGTCAGCGGCTCGCGCTCGGTCTGCTGCGTCAGCAGCACGGCAAAAACGTCGCTGCCCAGGCGCGCCAGCATGTCCTTGGGTTGCATCAGGCGGCGCATGCGCCGGCTGGCGTGCTTCAGCAGCAGGTCGCCGATCTGGTGGCCGTAGGTGGCGTTGACCGGCTTGAAGCCGTCGAGGTTGATCAGCAGCAGCGCGAGGCGCCGACGCTCGCTGTCGCAACGCGCCACCGCCTGCGCCAGCCGCGCTTCGAGCGCGGTGCGGTTCGGCAGCGCGGTCAGCAGGTCGACATCGACGTTGGGCGCGGCCTTCAAACGCTCCGCTTGGCGCTGTTGCCGCGCCTGGCGCAGGCTGGCGGCGAGGAAGGCGCCGAGAGCGGTCAAAGCGCCCATCGGCACCAGCGACGCGTCGAGCGCCAAGCCGCGCGGTGCTTCGCGCCAGGTCACTGCGGTCAGCACGGCAGCCGCGATCAGCGCGCAGGCGCTGCGCAGGGCGACGTGCAAGGCCGTCTTGCGCAGCGGCCGGTGCAAGCCGCGCAGCGCGGCGGCCAACACCAGCGCGGCCGCCATCAGCGCCACTGGCGGCCACGGCAAGCCGCTGCCCGGCAGGGCGTGCAGCAGCGACAACATCAAGAGCGACGCCAGCAGCACGCCGCCTCCTCCCAGCCACTGCTGCGGATGCAGCCACGGCGCGTGCACGCCCAGGCGCGAGATGAAGGCCGTTGCGGCGCCGACGAGCACCAGGAGGGCCAGAGTGCCGCCAGCGTTGGCGGCCTGAGAGGCCGAAGCCGCATGTGCCGGCCACCACAGGCCGGCGGCCAGCAGCACCACGGCGACGAGGTCGAGGCTGCGCGTGCGCAGCGCCCCCGGCGCGGTAGCCTCCCAGGCCACGGCCGCACCGACCCACAGCAGCGCCGCGCAGAGCACGAGTGCGATCAGGGGGTTGAGTACAGCGGCGTCGATGACGGCCGGGAAGGGCATGGGTCGCAGGCCTCGTGGGCCCATTCGGCTTCTTGAAGGCAAATTCTCGTGCGGCGCATGGCCATGGCGGATGGGCCCGCGCCCACGCCGATCGGTCTGCCGTGAAGTAGGGCCCAATGAGGTCGCTTTTCGCCGCCGCTACACTCGAAACATGGCCTCTGCCCCCCAACCGACCGCGCTCACCGTGCACCAGCAATCGAGGTCGCTCGAAGTCAGCTTCGACGACGGCGCGTCGTTTCGCATCCCGTTCGAGTTGCTGCGGATTTATTCACCCTCGGCTGAAGTGCAGGGCCATGGCCCCGGGCAGGAGGTGCTGCAAACCGGCAAGCGCGAGGTCGGCATCGACGCGCTCGAGCCTGTGGGCCACTACGCGGTGCAGCCGACCTTCAGCGACGGCCACAGCAGCGGCATTTTTTCTTGGGACTACCTGTACCGCCTCGGCGCCGAGCAGGCCGCGCTGTGGCAGCGCTATGAAGAGCGTTTGGCCTCGGCCGGCGTGTCGCGTGATGCGCCGATGATCGAGGCCGCCGGCTCGTCTTGCGGCCACCACCATTGACGTGAACGACAAGCGCGGCGAAGACACGCACTTCGGCTTCGAGCAGGTGCCGGCGGCCGAAAAGGCGCAGCGCGTGCGCGGCGTCTTCGATGCCGTGGCCGACAAGTACGACGTCATGAACGACCTGATGTCACTCGGCCTGCACCGCGTCTGGAAGCGCTACGCGGTGGCCGTCGCGCAGGTCGAGGAAGGCGACCGGGTGCTCGACATCGCCGCCGGCACCGGCGACCTGACGCGTGTGTTCGCCAGGCAGGCCGGCGCGCGCGGCCTGGTCGTGCACAGCGACATCAACGAGGCGATGCTGCGCCGCGGCCGCGAGCGCCTCGAGGACGAGGGCCTGCTCGTGCCGTCGCTGCTCGCCGACGCGCAGGCGCTGCCGCTGCCCGATGCGTCGTTCGACGTCGTCAGCGCCGCCTTCGGCTTGCGCAACATGACCGACAAGCAGGCCGCGCTGGCCGAGATGGCGCGCGTCACCAAACCCGGCGGCCGCCTCGTCGTGCTCGAGTTCTCGAAGGTCGCTGCGCCGCTGGCGCCGGTCTACGACTGGTACTCGTTCAACTTCCTGCCGAAGCTCGGCCAGTGGATCGCCGGCAACGGCGAAAGCTACCGCTACCTCGCCGAATCGATCCGCATGCACCCGGACCAGAAGACCTTGAAATCGATGATGAAGACCGCGGGTTTCGCGCACGTCGATGTGCACGACCTGGCCGCAGGCATCGTCGCTTTGCACGTCGGCGTGCGCTGCTGATTGGTCCACCCCCGCAGCGCCTGCGGCGCTTCCCCCTCAAGGGGGCCGAGGCCCGCGGCTCCAAGCCGACCTGCGTCGGCTTGGACGGGTCGAAGGATGGCAGCGTCTCGCGGCCATGCGGCCTGCGAGGCGCGCCAGCGGCCTGGCAAAGCCAGTTCCGCGGCGGTCGCTCGGCAAGGCGC
>CADEEN010000306.1 GCA_902826345.1 uncultured Burkholderiales bacterium
CGGCCGCCACACCGGCACCGGCGGCGGCAACCACTTCGTGCTCGGCGGCGCCACGCCGGCCGACAGCCCCTTCCTGCGCCGGCCCGATCTGCTGGCCAGCCTGCTGACCTACTGGCACAACCACCCGAGCCTGAGCTATCTGTTTTCCGGCCAGTTCATCGGCCCGACCAGTCAGCACCCGCGCTTCGACGAAGCGCGCAACGACCAGGTCTACGAGGTCGAGATCGCGTTGAAAGAAATCGAGCGCCAGTTGGGGCTGAAGAAGACGGTCGCGCCGTGGCTGATCGACCGTGCGCTGCGCCACCTGTTGATCGACGTCACCGGCAACACGCACCGCGCCGAGTTCTGCATCGACAAGCTGTACTCGCCCGACAGCGCCACCGGCCGCCTCGGTTTGCTCGAGTTGCGCGCTTTCGAGATGCCACCGCATGCGCGCATGAGCCTGGCGCAGCAGTTGCTGATGCGCGCCATCGTCGCCTGGTTCTGGCGCACACCGTATCGGGGTGGCGGCGAGACGCGCCTCACACGCTGGGGCACCGGCGTGCACGACCGCTTCCTGCTGCCGACCTTCGTGCGCATGGACTTCGACGACGTCATCGCCGACTTGCAGCGCGCCGGCTTCGCCTTTGACCCGCAGTGGTTCGCACCGCATGTCGAGTTCCGCTTTCCGCGCATCGGTGAAGTGAAAGTGCAGGGCATCGAAGTTGCACTGCGCAGCGCGCTCGAACCGTGGAACGTGCTCGGCGAAGAGAACAACGCCGGCAGCACAGCGCGTTTTGTCGATGCCTCGCTGGAACGCCTCGAAGTCAGGGCCACGGGCCTGAACGGCAACCGCCACGCCATCACCGTCAACGGCCGCGCGCTGCCGCTGCAGCCGACCGGTCGCGTCGGCGAGTTCGTCTGTGGCGTGCGTTACCGCGCCTGGCAGCCGCCGTCGGCGCTGCACCCGACGATCGGCGTGCATGCGCCGCTGACCTTCGACGTCGTCGATCGCTGGAGCGAACGTTCGCTCGGCGGTTGCCGCTATCACGTCGAGCACCCGGGCGGACGCAACGACGCGTCGCTGCCGGTCAATGCGTATGAAGCCGAGAGCCGGCGTCTGGCGCGCTTCGAGTCGCTGGGCCACACGCCAGGGCGCATGGTGGTGGGCAGCGCAGTGCCGAGCCGGGAATTCCCGTTCACTCTCGACCTGCGGCTGGGCTAACGTCAGCGGCTTCAACACCACGCGAGCACTGTGTCCAGCCTGCCCCTGCCAACGCCCGATGCGCCGGCATTCGCCTTCGCTCCGCAGGAACTCGACGATCCCTGTTGGGACGAAGTGCGCGAGCCGGGCGGTGCACTGCGGCCGACGTGGCAGCGCTTCCTCGATGCGACGCCGGCCCTGCACGACAGCGCGGCCACCACCTTTGCCCGCCACCGCGCCGCGATCGCGCAGCAGATCCGCGCCGACGGCGTCACGCACAACCTGCACGAGCAGGCGGCTCAGGGGTTGTCGGCGCGCGCCTGGTCGCTCGAAGCGTTGCCGCTGATCGTCGAAGCGAACGACTGGGCGCAGATCGAGCGCGGCGTGATCCAGTGCGCGCAACTGCTGTCGCGCATGCTGGCCGATCTCTACGGCCCGCAGCGCCTGTTGCACGACGCGCTGCTGCCGCCTGCGCTGGTCTATCGCCACAGCGGCTACCTGCGGCCCGTTCACGGCATCGCGCCGGCCGGCGGCATGCAACTGCACATCGTCGCCTTCGACGTGGCGCGCGGCGCCGATGGCCGCTGGTGGGTGGTGTCGCAGCGCACGCAGTCGCCTTCCGGCCTGGGCTACGTGCTGCACAACCGGCTGATCGTCTCGCGCCTGTACCCCGAGGCGTTTCGTGAGCTGCGCGTGCAGCACATCGCCAGCAGCTACCGCCGCCTGCTCGACACGGTGCAGCAGCAGGCCGCCGACGTGGCCGCGCGCCTGGGCGATGGTCACCTGCCGCGCATCGTGCTGCTCACGCCCGGCCCGTACAGCGAAACCTATTTCGAGCATGCGTACCTGGCGCGCTACCTCGGCCTGTCGCTGGTCGAAGGCGCCGACCTCACGGCGCGCGGCGATCGCCTGTTCTTGCGCACGGTCGAAGGGCTGGAGCCGGTGCACGGCGTGATCCGCCGCCTGGACGACGACTACTGCGACCCGCTCGAGCTGCGTCCCGATTCGGCGCTCGGCGTTGCCGGCCTCGTGCAGGTCGCCCGCGCCGGCAACGTGGTGATGGCCAACGCCTTGGGCAGCGGCTTTCTCGAATCGAGCGCGGTGCAGGGCTTCCTGCCCGCGATCAGCCGCGCGCTGCTCGGCGAGGACCTGGCGCTGCCTTCGTTGCCGACCTGGTGGTGCGGCGAAGACGCGGCGTGGCAGGCGGTGCGCGGCCACTTGCCGGGGCGCGTGCTGCGCGCGGCGTTTCCGGGCCACCGCGACGGCGCGCTGCGCGTCGCGGCGCACGAGGTGGCACAGATGCAGGCGCGCATCGAGGCCGACCCCGATGCCTTCATCGTGCAGGGCCACATCGCGCCGTCGCGCGCGGCACTGCCGTTGGCCGACGGCACGCTCGCTGCGCGGCCGGCGATGTTGCGCGTCTATGCGATCGCCGACACGGCCAAGCGCTGGTACGTGCTGCCCGGGGCGCTGACGCGCGTGGCCACCCGGGCGCCGCTGTCGGTGTCGATGCAGCAGGGCGGCACCAGCCTCGACACCTGGGTGATTGCGGCCGGCACCGTCGATGGTTATTCGATGCTGCCGCAGCGCCTGTCGGTGGACGACCTTTCAGAGCGCCGCCCGGCGGTGGCCAGCCGCACCGGCGAGAACCTGTTCTGGCTCGGCCGCTACACCGAGCGCAGCGAGCAGGTGGTGCGCCTGGCGCGCGCCGCGCTGGCGCTGATCGACGGCGACGACGACGTGCCGCCGCCGCTGTGGGCCGCGCTGTCGGCGCTGGCCATGTTCAACGGTTTGGTGGCCGCCGGCACGCCGGGGGCAGAGCGCTCGCCGGCGGTCTTCGAGCGCAGCCTGCTCGCTGCGTTGAATGACCGCACCGACTCCGCCATCGGCCACAACCTCGACGCCATGGCGCGCACCGCTGGCGTGCTGCGCGACCGCCTCGCGCCCGAGCAGTGGGGCCTCGTGCGCCGCATGGGCGACGAGTGGCGTGCGCACTTCCACGCCCTCGGCACGGCGGTGCCGGCCACCGCGCAGGCAGTGCCGGCACTGCAACGCCTGGCGCTGCAACTGGCCGCGGTCACCGGCACGCAGACCGATCGCATGACGCGCGACCACGGCTGGCGATTGCTCTCGGTGGGTCGCCTCGTCGAGCGCATGGCGGGCCTGTCGCAAGCGATGCAGCACCTCATCGGCGTCATCGACGGCCGCGGCGGCTCGGCCGTCGCCACCACGCTGCTGCTCGATTTGTTCGACAGCGGCATCACCTTTCGCGTGCGCTATCAGCGGCATGAGGACCTGCTGGCGCTGGTCGATCTGCTGGTGCTCGACGACATCAACCCGCGCTCCTTCGCCGGCACGCTGCGCCGCCTGCGCACCGAAATCGGCAAGCTGCCCGGGGCGCTGTCCTGGCGCGACGAAATGCTGGCGCTGTGGCCCGAACACGGCGCCGGCCTGGCGCTGGACGATCTGCGGGGCTACAGCGACACGGCGACGCAGCAGCGCGTGGCTGCGCTGGCGCAGCAACTCGGCGCGGCCGCGGCGCGCCTGTCGGACCTGATCGGCCAGCGCTACTTCGCGCATGCCGAGGTCGACGCGAGCTACAGCATCTGATCGGCATGGCCATGGCCGATAGCGCTCCTCCGTCACAGCTCCCGGCGTCGCTGCTCGACGTCGAGCATGTCACCGTCTACCGCTATGCGGCGCCGGTCGAGTTGTCGCATCACCAGGCGCACCTGCGGCCACTCGACAGCCATGTGCAGAAGAGCGAGTCGTTCCGGATGCAGGTCCTGCCGCAACCGCTGCACCACACCAGCAGCCGCGACTGGCTGGGCAACCACCGGGCCTGCTTCACCGTCAACCAGCCGCACCAGGAACTCGAAGTGCGCTCGCACAGCCGCGTGCGCGTGGCGCCATCGCCGCATCTCGACGCCGAGGCCAGCGCAGCGTGGGAAGACGCGCGTGCGCAACTGCGCTATGCCGCCGGTCGCGCGTGGCAGCCGGCCAACGAATTCGTGCACGCCTCGTCGTACGTGCCGCTGCTGCCGGCGCTGCGCGACTGGGCGGCGCCGTCGTTCACGCCCGGCCGCGCGGTGGCCGCCGTCGGCCTGGAGCTGATGGCGCGCCTGCATGCCGACTTCCGCTACCGCAGCGCCAGCACCGACATCGACACGCCGCTGGCCGACGCGCTGGCGCGCCGCGAAGGCGTCTGCCAGGACTTCGCCCACCTGCTGATCGGCGCCTTGCGCGGCATGGGCCTGGCCGCACGCTACGTCAGCGGCTACCTGCTGACCACGCCGCCCGATGGTGGTGCTTCGGACGCACCGTGGCTGGGCGCCGATGCGTCGCACGCCTGGGTGGCGCTGTGGTGCCCGATGAAGGGCGGCAGCGCCGCGCGCTGGCTCGAACTCGACCCGACGAACAACGTCGTGCCCGCCGATGGCCATGTGCGCCTGGCGATCGGCCGCGACTACGGCGACGTGACGCCGCTGCGCGGCGTGATCCGCGGCGGCGGAGACCATCAACTCGAGGTGCGCGTGCGCACGCAGCGAGTGACGTGACTGGCAGAAGAATTGCGAGGAGCCTAGACATGTTCGATGAGATGTACCGCCAGAAGCAAGAGGTGCGCGCGCATTACGCCGCGTACGCGCGCTGGCTCGACGCGCAACCGGCCGACGTGATGCTGACCCGGCGCGAAGAAGCGGCGACGATCTTTCGCCGCGTCGGCATCACCTTCGCCGTCTACGGCGACAAGGACGAGAGCGGCGCCGGCACCGAGCGGCTGATCCCGTTCGACCTGATCCCGCGCATCATCCCCACCGACGAGTGGCGCGAGTTGAAGCGCGGCCTGGTGCAGCGCGTGACGGCGTTGAACCGCTTCATCCACGACGTCTATCACGGCCAGGAAATCCTGAAGGCCGGCATCGTGCCGGCCGAGCAGGTGCTGAAGAACGCGCAGTACCGGCCGGAGATGGTCAATGTCGATGTGCCCGGCGGCGTGTACTCGCACATCTCGGGCGTCGACATCGTGCGCGCCGCCAATGCCGACGGCACGGGCACCTACTACGTGCTCGAAGACAACCTGCGCGTGCCCAGCGGCGTGAGCTACATGCTCGAGAACCGCAAGATGA
>CADEEN010000307.1 GCA_902826345.1 uncultured Burkholderiales bacterium
CGTAGACGCCGTTGTTCTCGACGATGTAGGCCATGCGCACGCCGCGGCGCATCGCATGCGCAAACTGGCCCAGCCCGATCGAGGCCGAGTCGCCGTCGCCCGAGACGCCGAGGTAGAGCAGGCTGCGGTTGGCGAGGTTGGCGCCGGTGAGTACCGACGGCATGCGCCCGTGCACGGTGTTGAAGCCGTGCGAGGCGCCGAGGAAGTAGTCGGGCGTCTTCGAGCTGCAGCCGATGCCGCTCATCTTGGCCACGCGGTGCGGCTCGATGTCGAGCTCCCAGCAGGCCTGCACGATCGCCGCCGAGATCGAATCGTGGCCGCAGCCGGCGCACAACGTCGAGATGCGGCCTTCGTAGTCACGGCGGGTGTAGCCGACCTTGTTCTTGGTCAGCGTCGGGTGGTGCAGCCTCGGCTTGGCGATATAGGTCACGCGAATTCCTTCTTCCACACCATGTTCTTGCGGATCGCCCCGGCGATGAAGCGCGCGGTGATCGGCGTGCCGTCGAAGTGCAGCACACGCACCAGGCGTGCCGGGTCGAGGCCGAGTTCGTTGACCAGCAGCGTGTGCATCTGGCCGTCGCGGTTCTGCTCGATGACGAACACCTTCTCGTGCGCGGTGATGAACTCGCGCACGCTTTGCGCAAACGGAAACGCGCGCAGCCGCAGCGCATCGAGAAACACGCCTTCGGCTTCGAGCACGTCGAGCGCTTCGTGCATCGACGCGCTCGTCGAGCCGAAGTAGATCGCGCCGAAGCGCGTCGGCCGCGACGCGGGGCGCAGCACCGGCGGCGGCACGAGCTCGGCCGCGGTGCCGAACTTGCGCAGCAGCCGCTCCATGTTGTAGACGTAGTCCGGCCCGCGTTCCGAGTAGCGCGCATAGGCGTCGCGCGTGGTGCCGCGGGTGAAGAACGCGCCCTTGCTCGGGTGCGTGCCGGGCAGCGTGCGCCAGGGGATGCCGTCGCCGTCGACGTCCTTGTAGCGGCCGAAGTCCTTGCCCGCTTCGAGCTGCTCGGCGCTCATCACCTTGCCGCGGTCGTAGGCGCTGGCGTCGTCCCAGGCGAAGGGCTCGCACAGGCGCTGGTTCATGCCGATGTCGAGATCGGTCATCACGAACACCGGCGTCTGCAGCCGGTCGGCGAGGTCGAGCGCCGCCGCGGCGTGCTCGAAACACTCTTGCGGATCTTGCGGCAGCAGCATCACATGCTTGGTGTCGCCGTGCGAGGCGTAGGCGCAGGCCAGCAGGTCGGCCTGTTGCGTGCGCGTGGGCATGCCGGTGGACGGGCCGCCGCGCTGCACGTCGATGATCGTCACCGGGATCTCGGCGAAGTAGGCAAGCCCGATGAACTCGGTCATCAGCGACACCCCCGGCCCCGAGGTCGCGGTGAAGGCGCGCGCGCCGTTCCAGCCCGCGCCCACCACCATGCCGATGGACGCGATCTCGTCTTCCGCCTGCACGATCGCGAAGCGGTGCTGGCCGGTGGACGGGTCAACGCGGAACTTCTCGCAGTACTTCTGGAACGACTCGGCCACCGACGACGAGGGCGTGATCGGGTACCACGCCGCCACGGTGGCGCCGCCGTACACGCAGCCGAGCGCCGCGGCGCTGTTGCCGTCGGTAAAGATGCGCGCGCCCACCGCATTGGCACGGCGCACGCGGATGCCGAGCGGCGCCTTCAGGTGCTGCGCCACATGATCGCGGCCGAGCTGCAGCGCTTGCAGGTTGGCGCCGAGCAGGCGCTCCTTGCCCTTGTACTGCTCGGCGAAAAGCTTCTCGAACACGCTCACGTCCATGTCGAGCAGCGCCGACAGCACGCCGACATAAACGATGTTCTTGAACAGCTGGCGCTGGCGCGGGTCGCTGTAGGCGTCGTTCGTGATCTGCGTCAGCGGCACGCCGATCACCTGCACGTCGTCGCGAAAGGCCGTGGGCGGCAGCGGCCGCGTGCTGTCGTAGAGCAGGTAGCCGCCAGGCTCGATCTCGGCGAGATCGGTCTCCCAGGTCTGCGGGTTCATCGCCACCATCATGTCGACGCCGCCGCGCCGGCCGGCGTAGCCCTTTTCGCAGACCCGCGCCTCGTACCAGGTGGGCAGGCCCTGGATGTTGCTCGGGAAGATGTTGCGCGGCGCCACCGGCACGCCCATGCGGATCACCGCCTTGGCGAACAGCTCGTTGGCCGACGCCGAGCCGGAGCCGTTGACGTTGGCGAACTTGATGACGAAGTCGTTGACCGACTCGATGCGCTTCATGCGGCAACTTTCGGCAATGGCGAGGCGAGCGCCGCATCACGGCACCGCGGCCCGGCCTGCGTCGTATGGAGCAGCATCTTCTGCATGTCCCAGGCCCCCGTGGGGCAGCGCTCGGCGCACAGGCCGCAGTGCAGGCAGACGTCCTCGTCCTTGACCATCGCGCGGCCGCTCTTCAGGCCGGTGGAGACGTACAGGTCCTGCTCGGCGTTGCGCGCCGGCGCCTTCAGCCGTGTGCGCAGGTCGGCCTCGTCGCCCGGCGCGGTGAAGGTGATGCAGTCCATCGGGCAGATGTCGACGCAGGCGTCGCACTCGATGCAGGTGTCGCGGTTGAACACCGTCTGCACGTCGCAGTTCAGGCAACGTTGCGCCTCGCGCCAGGCGGTGGCTTCGTCGAAGCCGAGTTCGACCTCGACACGGATGCTCGCCAGCGCCTTCTCGGCCGCCGCCCACGGCACCTTGAAGCGCGTGTCGGCCGAGATGTCGTTGTCGTAGCTCCACTCGTGGATGCCCATCTTCTGCGACATCAGGTTGGCCATCGGCGGCGGGCGTTTGGCCGGGTCTTCGCCGTGCAGCAGCCGGTCGATCGACACAGCAGCCTCATGCCCGTGGGCCACTGCGCTGATGATGTTCTTCGGCCCGAAGGCGGCGTCGCCGCCGAAGAAGACCTGCGGTAGCGACGACTGGAACGTCGCCGCATTCAACACCGGCAGGCCGTGCTTGTCGAAGGCGATGCCGCTGTCGCGCTCGATCCACGGGAACGCGTTCTCCTGGCCGATCGCCACCAGCACCGTGTCGCACGGCACGAACACGTCGGCCTCGCCGCTCGGCACCAGGTGGCGCTGGCCCTTGTCGTCGTGGATCGCCTTGACGCGCTCGAAGCGCATGCCGGTGAGCTTGCCGCCCTCGTGCACCACCGCCTTGGGCATGTGGAAGTTGATGATCTCCACCTTCTCGTGCAGCGCGTCTTCCTTTTCCCACGGCGAGGCCTTCATCTCGTCGAAGCCGCTGCGCACGATCACCTTCACGTCCTTGCCGCCGAGCCGTTTGGCCGAGCGGCAGCAATCCATCGCCGTGTTGCCGCCGCCGAGCACGATCACGCGCTCGCCGACGCTCGTGATGTGGCCGAACGAAACCGAAGCCAGCCAGTCGATGCCGATGTGGATGCTGGCCGCCGCCTCGGCGCGCCCGGGCACCGCCAGGTCGCGCCCGCGGGGCGCGCCGCAGCCGACGAACACCGCATCGAAACGCTCGGCGAGCAGGGCGCGCATCGAGTCGATGCGCTGGCCGCTGCGAAAGGTGACGCCGAGATCGAGCACGAGGTTGGTTTCCTCGTCGATCACCGCCTCGGGCAGGCGGAACTTCGGGATCTGCGAGCGCATGAAGCCGCCCGCCTTGGCCTCGGCGTCGAACACCGTCACCTCGTAGCCGAGCGGCGCCAGGTCGCGGGCGACGGTCAGCGACGCCGGCCCGGCGCCGATGCAGGCGATGCGCTTGCCGTTGCGCGGCGCGAGTGCGGGCAAACGCGCGCTGATGTCGCCTTTGTGGTCGGCCGCGACGCGCTTCAGGCGGCAGATCGCCACCGGCTCCGGTTGTTCGCCGTTGTTCTCCTCCACGCGGCCGCGCCGGCACGCGGGCTCGCAGGGCCGGTCGCAGGTGCGGCCGAGGATGCCCGGAAAGACGTTGGACACCCAGTTGATCATGTAGGCGTCGCCGTAGCGGCCCTGGCCGATCAGCCGGATGTATTCGGGCACGGGGGTGTGGGCCGGGCAGGCCCATTGGCAATCGACGACCTTGTGGAAGTACGACGCGCCGGCGCTGTCTGCGAGTTGCAAGGGGGGCTTTCGGGGCTGCATGCGCAGTCTAGGCACGTGGGGGCGGATGTACCTCAGGGCGAACACGCATCGCCGGTCAAACCGGCGAGCAGCGGACGATGTACTTCCGCTACCCGACCGGCAAGTCAGGCGCGTTCGTCATCGCGCGCTCGCGTGTCCGGTCCTTGCGGAAGATCGACAGCACACTTCGTGCTCGAGACGCCAGCATTGCAGCGGGCCCGGTCAGCCGCAGCCAAGGCGTCAACGCAGGATGGTTGCTGCGTTACTGTCATTTGCCAGTGCGACTTCGCGGCGCTTCGACCCGCGGGCGCACGATTCGGCCAACAAGCCACTCAAACCTCGCAATATGAAGAGATATTTCGTCGTGGGTCCGAAACGCGGAGACCCCCTCTCGATAGTGCGCCAGTTCATTTCGTAGCCGGGTGAAGATTGTTTCGGGCCGACCGTCTTTGGACGGGGACCATGCCACGGTTGGTTCCTCCTCGTGAATCAGCCGATCGATCACGGCCTGCTTGTCTTCGGCGACTGTCGAGAGCATGGCGTAAAGAGAGAGAAAGCGACTCACAGGGTCGACCAGCCCTCTAGCGAAATTAAACCGCTTCATGAGGTCGTAGTTGTAGCGCTTGTTGAACGCCTCAACATTCAACTCAAACCACCTCGCGGTGGTTCCCGTGGTCATAGTTGCGCCACTCATCCGCCCACGCTCAGGCTCGACCTGTCTAAGTACGCCTTCGTGTTCGTATTGCACCGGGCCCTCGAGACGGACGATGGTGTCGTCGCGCAGATAGGTCAGCACGTTCCAAAAAGCTTGAATCTCGGCCTCTGCCTCGACAGCGACAGAGCGAATCATTGCTACCCCGTGGTTGGGGACGGTCTTCCGAATCTTGAAGAGATAGCGGCCCGAGTCTGCGACGGGCTCTATCTCTATGTCTGGGTAGGTGCCGCCCAGAGAAACCGTGTAGGGCTCGAAGCGCCCTGTCCAGCCCAACGAAGCCTCAAACACGATCTTGACCGCGACGTTGGTGGTTCCTTCTGACATACCCTGCAATCTAACCGGGCGCGTGTTCGGCCACGACTAGGCACAAGTGTCTGACAGGACTCCGCCCAAGCCGTGAGTCAGTCTAGTACCCGCTATCGCTGTGGCGAGGTTTCACCGCAAAAGCGGGCGCCAAACGGACTGCTAGTGCCGGCCGATGTCCGCCACCGTCGTAGC
>CADEEN010000308.1 GCA_902826345.1 uncultured Burkholderiales bacterium
GCGAGGTCGACAGCCCGAGCCCACCTTCGGAGAGCGAGCGGCGCAGCAACGCGCAGCAGTACCTCGGCAGCCAGGCGCTGATCACCGCGGCCGGCGCGGGCGCGGCCTCGCTCATCAAATCCGACAACGGCAGCGTCGCCGTGGTCGCCAACGGCAACGGCTCGCTCGGCACGGTCGGCATCGGCGGCAACGAAGCGATGGGCCGCATCCTGGCCGGTGGCGTGCGCGACATGGCCGATTGGGTCAACAAGTTGTATGGCCAGGCCTTCGCGGCCGTCTACGTGCAGCCCGGCGCCAGGGTCGCCGTGCATCTGGAGCAGCCGCTCCACATCGACCGCGACGCCCAGGGGCGTCGGGTGAACCACCGCATCGGAGAAGCCCATGCCTCGGACCTGGATTGACGCGGCCGTCGTGCTGCTGGCGGCCGTCTTGCTCGGCGGCTGCGCGACCAGCAAGGAGAAGCTCCTGCCCCACGGCCACAACACCATGCTCGACATCTGGCAGCAGGAGACCGGCGGCGGCGAAGGCGGCGGCCCCGCCGCACGGCAACTGCTCGACGCACGCCAGGGCCTGCGCCGGCCGCTGACCGAAGCCGACGTGCAGGCCACACCCGCCGTGCAGGAGCGCTACACGCGCACCGTGCGCAACGAAATCTACCGGCAGTTTCATCGCCTGCCGAATCCCGACCTGGTGATGTACGTGTTCCCGCATCTGGCCGGCACCGACCCGGTGCCGGTGCCCGGTTACAGCACGGTGTTCCCGTTGTACCAGCGCGTGCAGTACGGCATGCCCGGCGAGCGGGTGGAGGACTATTGATGGCCTGGTCGATGCCGTGGCCGCGCAAGGGAGCCGCTCCGCCGGCGGGTGGTGCGCAGGCGGCGGGCGACCCCTGGGCGCTGCATGTCGCGACGCTGGCCGCGCAGGGCATACCCGAGCCCGGCGGCGCGCTCGCCGGCCAGCGCCGGCCCGCGACCCAGGCCGACCACGATGCGCTCTACACCGTCGCGCCGTCGTTCGCGGACATGCTGCCCTGGGTCGAGTACCTGCCGAGGTCGAAGACCATGCTGCTCGAAGACGGGCAGTCGGTGGCCGCGTTCTTCGAGCTGCTGCCGGTGGGCACTGAAGGCCGCGAGCTGGCCTGGCTGTGGCAGGCCCGCGATGCGCTGGAGAACGCCCTGCAGGACTCCTTCGACGAACTCGATGAGAACCCCTGGGTGGTGCAGCTCTATGCCCAGGACGAAGCCGATTGGAACCCCTACCTGAGTAACTTGGCGGGCTACGTGCAGCCGCGTGCGCAGGGCAGCACGTTCAGCGACTTCTACCTGCGCTTCTTCACCCATCACCTGCGGGCCATCGCCAAGCCGGGTGGCCTGTTCGAGGACACTACGGTGACGCGCCTGCCGTGGCGCGGCCAAGTCCGGCGCGTGCGCATGGTGGTCTATCGCCGCACGTCCGCGGCCCCGGCCTCGCGGCGCGGCCAGTCGCCCGAGCAGGCGCTGACCACGATCTGCGACCGCCTCGCTGGCGGGCTGGCGAATGCCGGCGTGAAAGCCCGGCGTCTCGGCGCGGCGGACATCCACGCCTGGCTGCTGCGCTGGTTCAACCCGCATCCGACCCTGCTCGGCCCGAGCGCCGAAGACCGCGAGCGCTTCTATGCGCTGACCCGCTACCCCGACGAGCCCGAGGAGGGCGAAGTCGAACTCGCCAGCGGCACCGACTTCGCGCAGCGGCTGTTCTTCGGCCCGCCGCGCTCGGATGTCGAGCAGGGCCTGTGGTTCTTCGATGGGCTCCCGCATCGCGTCATCGTGATGGATCGCCTTCGCATGTCGCCGGCGACCGGACACCTGACGGGCGAGACGCGCAAGGGCGGCGACTCCATGAACGCGCTGTTCGACCAGATGCCGGAAGACACGGTGATGTGCCTGACCGTGGTGGCGACACCGCAGGACGTGCTGGAAAGCCATCTCAATCACCTGGCCAAGAAGGCCGTCGGCGAAACCCTGGCCTCCGAACAGACGCGTGCGGACGTGCAGCAGGCGCGCGGCCTGATCGGCAGCTCCCACAAGCTCTACCGTGGCGCACTGGCGTTCTACCTGCGTGGTCGAGATCAGGCCCAGCTCGACGCGCGCGGACTGCAGCTCGTCAACGTGATGCTCAACGCGGGCCTGCAGCCGGTGCGCGAGGAAGACGAGGTGGCGCCCCTGAACAGCTACCTGCGCTGGCTGCCCTGCGTCTACGACCCGGCCGCCGACAAGCGTGGGTGGTACACGCAGCTCATGTTCGCGCAGCACGCCGCGAACCTGGCGCCGGTCTGGGGCCGCAGTCAGGGCACAGGCCACCCCGGCATCACCTTCTTCAACCGCGGCGGCGGCACGATCAGCTTCGACCCACTGAATCGGCTCGACCGGCAGATGAATGCGCATCTGTTCTTGTTCGGTCCCACGGGTTCCGGCAAATCCGCGACCCTCAACAACCTGCTCAACCAGGTCACCGCCATCTACCGACCGCGGCTGTTCATCGTCGAGGCGGGCAACTCGTTCGGGCTGTTCGGCGACTTCGCCGCGCGCCTTGGGCTCAGCGTCAACCGCGTGAAGCTCGCACCAGGCTCGGGCGTCAGCCTGGCCCCGTTTGCCGATGCATGGCGCTTGGTCGATATGCCGGGCCAGGTGCAGACGCTCGACGCCGACGCGCTCGACGAGGACCGCGCCGAAACTGCCGCGGCGATGGAAGGCGACGAGCAGCGCGACGTGCTCGGCGAGTTGGAGATCACGGCGCGACTGATGATCACGGGCGGCGAAGAGCGCGAGGAAGCGCGCATGACGCGCGCCGACCGCAGCCTGATCCGCCAGTGCATCCTCGACGCGGCGCCGCGCTGCGTGGCCGAGCAACGCACGGTGCTCACGCGCGACGTGCGCGACGCGCTGCGCGAGCGCAGCCGCGATGCCACGCTGCCGGAGGCGCGGCGGGCGCGGCTGCAGGAGATGGCGGACGCGATGGATATGTTCTGCCAGGGCGTGGACGGTGAGATGTTCGACCGTCCGGGAACGCCGTGGCCCGAGGCTGACATCACCATCGTGGATCTGGCGACCTTCGCCCGCGAGGGCTACAACGCGCAGCTCTCCATTGCCTACATCTCGCTCATCAACACGGTGAACAACATCGCCGAGCGGGACCAGTACCTGGGCCGACCCATCGTCAACGTGACGGACGAAGGCCACATCATCACCAAGAACCCGCTGCTCTCGCCGTACATCGTCAAGATCACCAAGATGTGGCGCAAGCTCGGTGCCTGGTTCTGGCTGGCCACGCAAAACCTCGACGACTTGCCCAAGGCGGCCGAGCCCATGCTCAACATGATCGAGTGGTGGATCTGCCTGTCGATGCCGCCGGATGAGGTGGAGAAGGTCGCGCGCTTCCGCGAACTCAACGCTTCGCAGAAGGCGCTGATGCTGTCGGCACGCAAGGAAGCTGGCAAGTTCAGCGAGGGCGTCATCCTCTCCAAGAGCATGGAAGTGCTGTTCCGCGCCGTGCCGCCCAGCCTCTACCTGGCGATGGCGATGACCGAGCCCGAGGAGAAGGCCGAACGCTTCCAGTTGATGCAGCAGCACGGCATCAGCGAGCTGGATGCCGCCTTCCGCGTGGCCGAGAAGATCGACCGCGCCCGCGGCATCGAGCCGCTGGCGCTGGATGCATTGGCCTGAAGGAGGAACACCATGCGCCTGCCTTCGTTCACTCGACGCCATACCCTGATCGCGCTGCTGGTCGCGGCGGTGGGCGCCGCCGGGTGGTTGCTCCTGCGCACGCCCGATGCGGCCCCGGAGTTCATGCATCCGATCACGACCGTGCCCGAGCCACCGAAGCCGGCTGGGCCGCCGTGGCTGTACGGCCGCAGCGATGCCCGCTTCACGGTGGTCGGTTACGCCGACCTGGAGTGCCCGTACTGCCGGGCGTACTTCCCGACGCTCCAGCGCTGGATCGACACCCACCCCGAGGTGAACTGGCAGTGGCATCACCTGCCGCTGTCCATACACGAGCCAGCCGCGACCGCCGGGGCACGCCTGGCCGAGTGCGCGGGCGAGACTGGTGGACATGCCGCGTTCTGGCAGGCGGTGGCGTGGCTCTACGCGCACACCCGCGGCGACGGCCAGGGCCTGCCGGAGGGCCTGCGCTATCCCGACCTCACGCCAACGCTGCAGCAGTGCCTCGACAGCGAGCGGCCCGACGCCGTGATCCGCGCCCAGGCCGCGGAGGCGGCACGACAGAGCATTGCCGCCACGCCGGCCCTGCTACTGCGCGATCGCGACACTGGCAAGACCCTCCTGCTGCACGGCCCCTTGGACGGCGACGCCTTGCTCTCGGCGCTTGACCTGCTGGCTGCCGGCGACACGGCGAGCGCCGAGTCCTCACATCTCCCAGACATGCCCGCCAGCGTTGCTGGCGACATGCCCAGGTAGCCATCGATCTTCAAGGCTACGGCGCGGCTTGTCCGCGTTGATCGAAACCCGTTCGCATCGCATCCCTTGACGCGAACAGCCACTGCATCCGCGGTGGTGGATGCCCGCTCGTCACCTGTTTCATCCCCATCGTCCCCAGGAGGGTTTGCCCTCCAGGGGCAGGCGCCCTCCGATCTCATCCATTGGAGGTTCGCCATGTCTCTTGTCATCGCCGACTCCCGCCCGGAGTCGCTCGCCCTGATCGCCGCCCAGCACGAAGACTGGATCATCCGGCAGGCCATCACCCTGCTGGAGAACCGCGTGTTCAAGGCCGGTCCGGCGCTGGGCAGTCCCGCCGCCGTGCGCGACTACCTGCGCCTGAAACTGGTCGCGGAGCCGAACGAAATCTTCGCCGTCGTGTTTCTCGACAGCCAGCACCAGGTGCTCGCCTTTGAGCCGCTGTTCAAGGGCACGGTCGACCAGACTTCGGTGTATCCGAGGGTGGTTGTCCAGCGTGCGCTGACGCTCAACGCTTCGGCGCTGATCCTGGCGCATCAGCACCCCTCGGGGAACACCGAGCCCTCGGCCGCTGATCGTGCGATCACCGAGCGGCTGAAGAGCGCCCTGGCCACCGTCGATGTCCGGGTGCTGGATCACTTCATCGTCGGCAAGGGCAGCCCGTATTCGTTCGCCGAGCAAGGCCTGCTGTAGCCGCGTCCTTCCACCGCGCCGCAACGGTGCTCGTCTGTTGTCCTCCACGGGAGCCTTCGGCTCCCGTTCTCTTTGGGCGCCGGCCTGCAGGAAATCGGAGCCGGCCGGTGTCGGTTTCTTTGTCGCTCGCGGGCTGGCCTTT
>CADEEN010000309.1 GCA_902826345.1 uncultured Burkholderiales bacterium
GCTGCTCAAGGAGCACCACCTGCTCGAAGACACCGACGTGGTGATCTTCGACGTGTTGGGCGACGTCGTCTGCGGCGGTTTCGCTGCGCCGCTGCAACACGCCGACCGCGCGCTGATCGTCACCGCCAACGACTTCGACTCGATCTTCGCGATGAACCGCATCGTGCAGGCGATCGGCGCCAAGGCGAAGAACTACAACGTGCGCCTGGGCGGCGTGATCGCCAACCGCAGCAAGGACACGGACCAGATCGACAAGTACAACGACAAGATCGGCCTGAAGCTCGCGGCTCATTTCCCGGACCTCGACGTCATCCGCCGCAGCCGCCTGAAGAAGAGCACGCTGTTCGAGATGGAGCCCTCCCCCGAGCTCGAAGCGGTGCAGAAGGAATACATGCGGCTGGCCGCGGCGCTGTGGCTCGGCAGCGAGCCGCTGTCTGCCGTGCCGATGAAGGACCGCGACATCTTCGATCTTCTCGGCTATGACTGAGGCGACCGCCACCATGCAACACACCACCTACACCGAACGCCGCGGCCAGATCGAAACCTACTTCGATCGCACCGCGATGAAGGCCTGGGAGCAGCTCACCTCGACCGCGCCGGTCGGCCGCATCCGCGCCACCGTGCGCGCCGGCCGTGACCGCATGCGCGCCACGCTGCTCGACTGGCTGCCGCAGGACCTGCACGGCGCGCGCATCCTCGACGCCGGCTGCGGCACGGGGGCGTTCGCGATGGAAGCGGCGCGGCGCGGCGCGCACGTGTTGGCGATCGATCTGTCACCGTCGTTGGTCGATGTGGCGCTGCACCGCGTGGCGCAGCACCTCGACGTTTTCGACAACGGCGGCCACATCGAGTTCAAGAGCGGCGACATGAGCGACGCTGGTCTCGGCAGCTTCGATCACGTCGTCGCGATGGATTCGCTGATCCACTACAACGCCGCCGACGCGGTGCGTGTGCTCGAAGTCTGGTCGCAACGCACGCGCGCCTCGATGCTGTTCACCTTCGCGCCGAGCAGTCCGCTGCTGCGCACGATGCACGCCGTGGGCCGCCTGTTTCCGCGCGGTGACCGCGCGCCGGCCATCGAGCCGGTGGCCGAGCGGGCGCTGCGCCAGTTGCTGGCGACGGACGACGGGCTGTCGCGCTGGCAGGCGGCACGCACCGAGCGCATCGCGAGCGGCTTCTACACATCGCAAGCATTTGAGTTGAAGAAGGTCGCATGAGTTTGATCACGCGCCGCGGCCTGATGCCCAGTCTCGACTGGACGCAGGTACCAGCGCGTTTCCTGCCCTTCGCCGACGCGGCGTCGGCCGATCTGCCGCTGTCGCGCCTGCTGCGCCTGGCGCTGTTCCAGGTCTCGGTCGGCATGGCGACGGCGCTGATGGTCGGCACGCTCAACCGCGTGATGATCGTCGAGCTCGGCGTCGGTGCGTGGCTCGTCGCGCTGATGGTCGCGCTGCCGCTGGTGGCGGCACCGTTTCGCGCGCTGATCGGCTTCAAGTCGGACCAGCACCGCAGCTTTCTCGGCTGGAAGCGCGTGCCCTTCGTCTGGTTCGGCACGCTGGCGCTGTTCGGTGGCCTGGCGATCATGCCGTTCGCATTGATTCTGTTGTCGGGTGAAACGACGGCGCAGCTCGTCGCCGGACACGTTGCGGCGGCAGTCGCCTTCGTGCTCGCCGGCGCCGGCCTGCAAACCACGCAAACGGCCGGCTTGGCTCTCGCCAGCGACCTCGCGCCCGAGGCCACGCGGCCACGCGTCGTCGCGCTGCTGTACGTGATGCTGCTCGCCGGCATGGTCGGCGCGAGCCTCGTCTTCGGAGTACTGCTTGCGGACTACTCGCACACCCGCCTGGTGCAAGTCGTGCAGGGTACGGCCGTCGCCGCCGTGCTGCTCAACGGCCTCGCGATGTGGAAGCAGGAGCCGCGCAACAGCCTGCGTATCAAACAAGCCGCGCCGCGCGAGAGCTTCTCGGTGCATTGGCAGCGCTTCGCCTCGCAGCCTCAGGTCAAGCGCTTCCTGCTCGCGGTCGGCCTGGGCACGGCCGCGTTCAACATGCAGGACGTGATCCTGGAACCCTACGGCGGCGAGATCATGGGCCTGGGCGTCGGCGCGACGACACAACTCACCGCGCTGATGGCCGGCGGCGCACTGCTGGCCTTCGCACTTGCGGCACGCAAGCTCTCATGCGGCGGCGACCCGCAGCGCGTGGCCGCGGTCGGCGTGCTGTTCGGCCTGGCTGGGTTTTCTGCCGTGATCTTCGCCGAGCCGGTCGATGCGCCGAACCTCTTCCGCGCCGGCGCTGCGCTCATCGGCTTCGGCAGTGGCTTCTTCGCCGTCGGCACGCTCAGCGCCGCAATGGGGCTCGAAGGCCACGGCATGAATGGGCTGGTGCTGGGCGCCTGGGGGGCCGTGCAGGCCACCTGCGCCGGCGCGGCCATCGCACTCGGCGGCGCGCTGCGCGACGTGGTCTCGCATGCCGCCACCGCGGGCTGGCTCGGCGAAGCGCTGCAATCGCCCGCCACCGGCTACGCCGCGGTCTATCACCTCGAACTGGCGCTGTTGTTTGCCACGCTGATCGTGCTCGGGCCGCTGGTGCGCCGCGGCAGCCACCCACGGGCGCCATCGTCTTCCCAACGCTTCGGCCTGGCCGAACTTCCGAGCTAACCCAAGAAGGAGAGCCATCATGGGCACAGGAGCCATCACCCAGTACATCGACGTGGCGCAGCTGGTGCTGTACCTGTTCTGGATCTTCTTCGCCGGCCTCATCTACTACCTCATCCGCGAGGGCCACCGCGAGGGCTATCCGATGGTCAGCGAAGGCAACGGCTGGATCGAAGGCTGGCCGCCGGCGCCGTCGCCGAAGACCTACCTGCTCGACAACGGCCAGGAGATCCACCTCCCACGCGAGGAAGAGGCCACAGCGCAGGCACTCAACGCGCAGCGCGTCTACCAAACCAACGCGTCGCCGCTGGAGCCGACGGGCGATCCGTTGCTGGCGGGTGTCGGCCCGGGTTCGTGGTCGGCGCTGCGCCCCGACGAGGCCGACCTCGACCACCACGGCGAGCCGAAGATCGTGCCGCTGTCGATGGCGCCCGAGTTCGGCGTCAGCGCGCGTGACATCGACCCGCGCGGCATGCCGCTGATCGACGCGCAAGGCGACGTGGCCGGCACGATCCGCGACCTGTGGATCGACCGCGGCGAGATGAACTTCCGCTATCTCGAAGCCGAAGTCTCGTCACCCGCCGCCGGCCCGCGCCGTGTGCTGGTACCAATGCCGTTTGCCAGCGTCGGCCGCGGCGGCGTCACCGTCGATGCGCTCTACGCCCACCAGTTCGCCAACGTGCCGGCCACGCGCGCGACCGACCGCGTGACGTTGCTCGAAGAAGAGCGCATCACGGCGTATTACGGCGCGGGCACCCTGTATGCCGACCCGAGCCGTGCGGAGTCGATGGTTTAGGAGATGGCGATGAAGCCCCAAGTGTCACGAGAGCATGAGTTTGAAGCGCAGTACGGCTTGCCCGAGGCGCTGCCGTCGGGTGAGCGCATCTTGTGGCAAGGCACACCGGATTGGAAAGTGCTCGCGCGACGCGTCTTCCACGTCAACAAGGTCGCGGTGTACTTCGCACTGATGCTGGCGTGGCGCTTCGCCAGCACGTACGCAGACACGCAAAGCATGATCAACGCCTTCGCCTCGCTGGCCTGGCTGGCGCCGTTCTTCGCCCTCGGCCTCGGTCTGTTGCTGCTGTTGGGTTGGTGGAGTGCGCGCACCACCGCCTACACGCTGACCAACAAGCGCATCGTCATGCGCATCGGCATCGTCCTCACCGTCACCTACAACCTGCCGCTGTCGCGCATCGAAAGCGCCGACCTGCACGCGGCCGGCAGCGGCTGCCAGGACATCGCGCTGACGCTCGAGCGCGGCACGAACATCGCGTGGCTCCACCTGTGGCCGCACGTGCGGCCGTGGCGCGTGGCCAAGACGCAGCCGATGCTGCGCGCGCTGGCCGACGCACAGGTGGTTTCGGCATTGCTGGCCGGTGCGTGGAGTGAAGTCAACGGTGTGGCCGCCACGCCGGCTCGCACCGCGGCCGAGCCCGCGCGCGGCCTGCATCCGCAGCTCGTCGCGCAGTAAGACAAGCGCGATGCAAACCGCCGCCGCTCCCGTTGCCGTGTTCCCGCGTCTGGCGCTGGTGGCCGCCGCCATCGTCATCGCGTTGACGCTGGGCGGCGTCGGCATCGCGCGCTGGTCGGGCTTCGACGGCCGCCAGCAGGACGCGCAGACGGTGGCGCAACGCGCGCTGTTCTTCAAGGACCAACCCGGCGGCAGCATCGCGATCGTCGATGCGCACAGCGGCGCCACGCTCGACACGGTGCACGGCGAGCAGGGCTTCCTGCGCGGCACGCTGCGCGCGGTGGTGCGCGAGCGCAAACTGCGCGGCTTGGTCAGCCCCAACGACGATCGGCCGCTGCAATTGATTTCGCGCGCCGACGGCCGCCTGACCTTGCTTGACCCGGCGACCGGCTCGCGCCTCGACCTCGAATCTTTTGGCTCGACCAACGCCGCGGTCTTCGCGCGCTGGTTGCCGCAAGGAGTGAAGCAATGACCACACACGCGATCGAGAACAAAGACGACGTGATGCGCGCCGCGAAAAGCGAGACGCTGATCAGCCCGCGCTTCTACACCACCGATTTCGCCGCGATGGACCGGCTCGACATGAACCCGGTGCGCAAGGAGTGGGACGCGATGCTCGCCGAGTACGAGGGCGACAACAACCACGACCATTTCCAGCGCGATGCCTCGTTCAAGGACGAGATCCACGAGATGACGCCCGAGCTGCGCCAGGAGTTCCTCGACTTCCTCGTCAGCTCGATCACCAGCGAGTACTCCGGCTGCGTGCTCTACAACGAGATCCGCAAGAACGTCAGCAACCCGGACATCAAGCAGTTGATGACCTACCTCACGCGTGACGAATCGCGGCACGCCAACTTCATCAACGCCTCGTTGCGCGACTACGGCCTGAATGTCGATCTGGCGAACCTGAAGGCGACGAAGAAGTACACCTTCTTCAAGCCGAAGTACATCTTCTACGCCACCTACCTGTCCGAGAAGATCGGCTACGCGCGCTACATCACGATCTACCGCCAGCTGGAGCGCCACCCGGAGAAGCGCTTCCACCCGATCTTCAAGTGGTTCGAGCGCTGGTGCAACGACGAATTCCGCCACGGCGAATCGTTCGCGCTGA
>CADEEN010000310.1 GCA_902826345.1 uncultured Burkholderiales bacterium
CGGTGACGCGCAGGACCGCCAGGCCATCACCGCACGCCTGTCCGAGCTTCGCCGGCGCGGCGCGCCGCGGCTGCACTGACGCCCGCCGCAGGGCCGCCACGTAGAATCCGCGGCCGCATGAACCTCACTCCCCCTCAACGCCGCAGCCTCACCTGGGCCGGCCTCGCGCTGGCTGCCTTCTTGCTGCTGTGGCTGCTGGCGCCGGTACTCACGCCTTTCATCGTCGGTGCGGTGCTGGCCTATGCGCTGCACCCCGCGGTGGAGCGGCTGGCGGCTCGCCGCGTCCCGCGCCTGCTGGCGGTGCTGGGTGTCGAGGTGCTGTTCATGATCGCCGTGCTCGCGGTGCTGCTGCTGATCGTGCCGATCATCTCGAAGGAACTGCCGCTGCTGCGCGAACAGATCCCGATCCTGGCCGACAAGCTCAACCGCAGCGTCTCGCCGTGGCTGGCGCAGTTCGGCATCAACGTGGCGCTGGACATCCCCGGCATCAAGGCTTTCGTTCTGAAGTACCTCGACGCCAACTTCGAGGATGGCCTGGCCACGGCGCTGAGCTCGGCGCGCATCGGCGGCAGCATCGTGCTGGCGGTGATCGGCAACCTGGTGCTGGTGCCGGTGGTGCTGTTCTACCTGCTCAGCGACTGGCCGCAGCTGGTGTCGCGCACACAGGGGCTCATTCCGCCGCGCATGCGCGCGCAGGCCACGGGGTTTCTGGACGAGTGCGACGCCGTGCTCGGCCAGTACCTGCGCGGCCAGGTGGTGGTGATGGTGGTGTTGGCGGTGTACTTCAGCGTGGCTCTCGCGCTGGCCGGCTTCGACCTGGCGCTGCCGGTGGGCGTGTTCACCGGGCTGGCCTTCTTCATCCCGTACCTCGGCTTCGGACTCGGTCTGGTGCTCGCCTTGCTTGCCGGCGCACTGCAGTTCGACGGTTGGTATGGCGTGATTGCGGTGGTCGTGATCTACGGCGCCGGCCAGGTCGGCGAGACGCTGGTGTTGACGCCGCGGTTGGTCGGCGAGCGCATCGGTCTGAATCCGCTGGCGGTGATCTTCGCGCTGCTCGCCTTCGGGCACCTGTTCGGATTCGTCGGCGTGCTGATCGCGCTGCCGGTGAGTGCCGTGCTGCTCGTCGCGCTGCGGCGCGCGCAGACGGCATACCTGGCGAGCAGGCTCTATCAAAGCTGACGTGCGACAGATTCCGCTTGCCATCGGCCCGGTGCCGCTGAAGACGTTCGCCAATTTCGTCGTCGGGCCGAACGCTGTGGCCGCGGCGCACGTGCGAACGCTGCCGCAGCGCGCGAGTGCGCCGCTTTACCTGTGGGGACCGAGCGGCAGCGGCAAGTCGCACTTGCTGCACGCGTTGACCCATGAACTGCGAACCGGCTGGTTCGACAGTGCAACGCCCCCGCCATGGCAGTTCAGCGACGCGTGGTCGCTGATCGTGCTCGACGGCTGCGAAGCGTTCGATGAAGCACAGCAGCACAGCGCCTTCGCGCTGTTCATCGACGCGGCCTCGCAGGGCACGCAGATCGCTGCATCCGGCAGCGTGCCGCCGGTGGACCTGCCGCTGCGAGAAGACTTGCGCACGCGCCTCGGCTCGGGCCTGGTGTTCTCGTTGGCGCCGCTCGACGAGGCCGACGCCCGCGCGGTGTTGCACAGAGAAGCCGACCGGCGCGGCATCCTTCTGTCCGACGACGTGGTGTTTTTCCTGATGACGCGCTTCTCTCGCGATCTCAAGCACTTGATGGCCATGCTCGACCGGCTCGACGAATTTGCTTTGGCAGAACATCGGGCGGTGACCGTGCCGCTGCTGAAGAAGATGTTCGAGGAAGAGGGAAGTCTGCTTTGAACCTGACCCTCTTCGACCTCGACGGCACGCTGATCGAAACCGATTCCGATCACGCCTTCGGCGAGTTCCTGGTACGGGTGGGCTGGGCCGACAAGGAGCGCTTCAAGCAGCGCAACGACCGGTTCTATGCCGACTACCTGGCGGGCACGCTCGACGTCGCGGCCTATCTCGACTTCGCCACCGCGGCCTGGCGTGAGCGGCCCGCGCACGAAGCGCTGGCGATGCGTGAGCGCTTCATGCGCGAGGTCATGCACCCGGCGGTGCGCGAACCTGCGCTGCAACTGGTGCAGCAGCACCGCGCGGCCGGCGATCGCCTGGCCATCGTCACCGCGACCAACGAGTTCGTCACGCGGCCGATCGCCGATCGGTTCGGTATCGAGACGCTGATCGCTGTCGAGCTCGAACGTGACGCACACGGCGGCGTGACCGGCCGCGCGCTGGGCGTGCCGACGTTCCGAGAAGGCAAGGTGACGCGTGTCGAGCAGTGGTTGAAAAGCCTCGGCCGGAAGACGCAAGACTTTGGCCGCATCACCGTCTACAGCGACTCCATCAACGACCTGCCGTTGCTCGAATGGGCCACGCATCCGGTGGCCACCAACCCCGGCGCGCCCCTCGAAGCCGTGGCGGCCGAGCGTGGGTGGCCGATACTTCGCCTTTTCGAGCGAGAAGAATGATCCGCAAGTTCATCGACAAGCTGCTCGGCAAATCCGCCGCCGCGCCCACCAAGCCCGGCGCGGTGCCGCTGGGCAAGCGCCTGGACATTGCTGCGGCCGAGCACGGCATCGACCCGACGCTTGTGGACGAGCGCGCCGAACGCGTCGTGCGCACGCTGCAGGAAGCCGGGCATCAGGCCTTCATCGTCGGCGGCGCGGTGCGCGACCTGCTGGTCGGCCGGCGGCCGAAGGATTTCGACGTCGCCACCGACGCCACGCCGGAGCAGGTCAAGGCGCTGTTTCGCCGCGCCTTCATCATCGGCCGGCGCTTTCGCATCGTTCACGTGGTTCACGGCCGCGGGCGCGATCATGAGGTGATCGAGGTCTCGACGTTTCGCGCGTATCTCGAAGCCGACCAAGCCGACCAGGTTGCAGGCAACGAGAAGACCTCGAAGAGCGATCTGCAGGGCAAGACCCATGTCGTCGACGCCAGTGGGCGCGTGCTGCGCGACAACGTCTGGGGGCCGCAGATCGAAGACGCGGCGCGGCGCGACTTCACCATCAACGCGCTCTACTATGACCCGGTGACGCAGGTCGTCGTCGACTACCACCACGGCCTCAAGGATCTGAAAAAGCAGACGCTGCGCATGATCGGCGACCCGGCCACGCGCTACCGCGAAGACCCGGTGCGCTTGTTGCGTGTGGTGCGCTTCGCCGCCAAGCTCGGCTTCACCATCGAGCCGGCGACGAAGAAACCGATGGCCGAGGCAGCCAGGTTGCTGCAGAACATCCCGCAGTCGCGCCTGTTCGACGAGATGATCAAGCTGCTGCAGACCGGCCATGCACTGGCCAGCGTGGCTGAGCTGCGCAAGCAGGGGCTGTCGCAACTGTTTCCGTTGTTGGCGCCGTTGATGGTGGAGCCGGCGACGCCCAAATCGCAGCAAATTCAGTTCATCGAAAGCGCCCTGGCCGACACCGACAAGCGCGTGGCGGAAGACCGCAGCGTTGCGCCGAGCTACATGCTCGCCTGCCTGATGTGGCACGACGTTCGAGAACGCTGGCAGGCGGCGATCAAGAAGGGCACGCACGCGGTGCCGGCCTTGCAGGAGGCGATCGACGCTGTGTTCGACGCGCGCATCGGCGACATCTCCGGCCGCGGCAAGCTCGGCGCCGACATGCGCGAGATCTGGCTGATGCAGCCGCGCTTCGAGCGCCGCGCCGGCAGCTCGCCGTACTCGCTGATCGACCAGCCGCGTTTTCGCGCCGCCTACGATTTCCTGCGCATGCGCGCCGACTGCGGCGAGGCCGATGTCGAACTCGCCGATTGGTGGGAAGACTTCTCGCTCGGCACGAACGAGGAGCGCGAGGCGCTGATCGAAGCCGCGCGTGAAGCGCAGCGTGCGCAGCCGCGCCGCGTGCCGGCGGCCGCGCCGCGACCGCCGCTCACTTCGGCGCCGCGTCCGGCGATGGAACCAGAGCAGAGCGAGGCTGCGGCAGCGCCGGCAAAGAAGCGCCGCCGTCGCCGCCGCAAGCCGGCGGGTGAGGGCGCCCCACCTGCAGCGCCCGCGACCGAGGCCGCGTGAAGGCTGGCGCCGACGAGCGCGTCTTCGTCGGCCTCGGCGCCAACCTCGGTGACGCCGTCGCCGCCGTGCGCGCCGCCATCGACGCGCTGGATGAGATCGACGGCTGTGCGGTCGTCGCGCGCTCGTCGCTGTACCGCAGCGCACCGGTGGACTCAACCGGCGCGGACTACATCAACGCCGTCGTGCAACTGCGCACGCGTTTGCAGCCGATGGCCTTGTTGAAGGCAATGCAAAGCATCGAAGAGCGTTTCGGCCGCGAGCGGCCGTATCGCAACGCGCCGCGCACGCTCGACCTCGACCTGCTGCGCTACGGCGAGCGCCGCATCGTCACGCCGCTGCTGACCTTGCCGCACCCGCGGCTGCACGAGCGCGCCTTCGTGCTCGCGCCGTTGGCCGAGATCGCGCCGGACCTGGCGCTGCCGATTCCCGCAGACCAACGCATCGAGAGGATGGCGCCGTGAATTCACTGCCGCTGCCGGTGCAGACCTTCGGCCTGCTCGTGCTGTCCAACGTCTTCATGACGATCGCCTGGTACGGTCACCTGAAGGACCTGGCGAGCAAGCCGTGGTGGATCGCGGCGCTGGTGAGCTGGGGCATTGCGCTTTTCGAGTACCTGCTGCAAGTGCCGGCCAACCGCATCGGCTACGCCGGCGGTTACTCCCTGGCGCAACTGAAGATCGCGCAGGAGGTGATCACGCTGCTGGTGTTCGTGCCGTTTGCGGTGCTCTACATGAACCAGCCGTTGAAGCTGGACTACCTGTGGGCCGCGCTGTGTCTGGTCGGCGCGGTGTACTTCATCTTTCGCGGCTGACCGAGCGCCTACACTCGCTGCATGACAAACAGGTGACGGCTGTGTGACACCGCCGTCCAGCAGGGAGACACGCATGCTGTTCGGCAAATTGCTGCCACGCGAGGGCAACTTCTTCGAGCTCTTCAACCAGCATGGCGCGCACATCGCCGAAGGCTCGAAGGCCTTCGTCGCCATGATCCAGAACTACGACGACCCGGTGTTGCGCGGCAAGTACGCCGAAGCGGTGGACCATGCCGAGCGCAGCGCCGACAAGATCACGGCCGAGGTCAATCGCCTGCTGCACAAGACCTTCATCACGCCGATCGACCGCGAGCAGATCCACGGCC
>CADEEN010000311.1 GCA_902826345.1 uncultured Burkholderiales bacterium
TCTGACGGTGACGCTGGGCGTGATGCGCGTCGTCAACCTCTCGCATTCGGCGTTCGCGATGATCGGCGGCTACCTCGCGCTGTGGGCGATGACGGGCGCGGGGCTGTCGTTCTGGCTGGCAGTGCCGCTGGGCGTGATCGGCACGATGGCGATCGGCCTCGTGCTCGAACGCACGCTCTACCGCTGGGTCTACGCAACGCACCCGCTCGGCCAGTTGCTGATGACGATCGGCCTGGCCTTCATCCTCACCGCGCTGATGAAGAACCTGGCCGGCCCGTCGCTGCAGACGCTGGCGATACCGGATTTGCTCAAGGGCAACTTCAACCTCGGGCCGCTGACGCTGTCGGTCTATCGCATTGCGCTGCTCGCGGTGAGCGCGCTCGCGGCGCTGGGGTTGTGGCTGGCGCTCGAACGTACATTGTTCGGCGCCCGGCTCCGCGCCGCGGTCGATGACCCGACGATGGCGCGCTGCGTCGGCATCGACGTGCCGCGCGTGTTCTCGATCACCTTCGCGCTCGGCTGCGGCCTGGCGGCGCTTGGCGGCGCATTGGGTAGCCCGATCTTGCCGCTGGAGCCCTACTACGGATTGAAGTATCTGGTGCTGGTGCTGATCGTCGTTGCCGTCGGCGGCCTGGGCAGCCTGCGCGGCTCGCTCGTCGCCGGCGTGCTGCTCGGCGTGATCGACACGCTCGGCCGCTACTACCTGCCGGCGCTGGGTGCGTTCGTGATCTACCTGGCGGTGCTGGCGCTGCTGTTGGCACGGCCGCAGGGCCTCGTGGCGAAGGCGGCATGAGCACGGCCGACGGCACCACCGTCACCGCCGGCCTGCGCCGCTCGCGCTACGGTCTGGCCGATGCGCTGCTGCTCGCTGCGCTGATCGCCACCTTCGTCTTCGGCCAGCTCTACCTCGCGCTGGCGGTGAGCGTGCTGATCATGGTGATCTTCGCCCTCTCGCTCGACCTCGCGCAAGGCTACGGCGGCATCGAGACGCTCGGCCATGCCGCGTTTTTCGGCAGCGGCGCGTATGCCGCGGGGCTGTACGCGCTGCACGTCAGCACCGAGCCGATCAGCGGCCTCGTGGTCGGCGCGCTCGCTGCGGCCTTCGTCGGCGCGCTGTCGGGCATCGCCGTGCTGCGCGCGCACGGGCTGACGCAGATCATGCTGACCCTCGCCTGCGCGACGCTGCTCTACGAACTGGCCAACACGGCCAAGCGCTTCACGATGGGCGATGACGGCTTGTCGGGATACAGCATCGCGCCGCTGCTCGGGCGCTTCGAGTTCGACATCTTCGGCCGCACCGCCTACATCTATGCCGCGGTGGTGCTGATCGTGATCTACGCGCTGGCCAAGTTCATCGTCAACGCGCCACTCGGCCTCGTGGCGCAGGGCATCCGCGAGAACGCGGTGCGCATGCGCCTGCTCGGCGTGCCGGTGACGCGGCGGCTGTGGCTGCTGTACGCGCTGTCGGCCGGCATCGCCGGCGTGGCCGGTGCGCTCTCGGCGCAGGTGAACCGCATCGTCGGCCTCGACACGCTCGGCTTCGTGCTCTCGGCCAACGTGTTGGTGATGCTGGCGCTCGGCGGCGCCGGGCGGCTGTACGGCGCGATCGTCGGCGCGGTGGTGTTCATGCTGGCGAGCGATCGCGCCGCCGCGATCGATCCGACGAACTGGCTGGCAGCGCTCGGCGTGCTGCTGATCGTCGTCGTGCGTTTTGCGCCAGAGGGGTTGGCGGGGCTGGCGGCGCGCTGGACACAGCAGCGTCGCGCGGAGAAGTCAAAGTGAGCATGCCGGCGCTCGAGTTGCGCGGCCTGAAGAAGCGCTTCGGCGCGCTCGCGGTGACGCAGGACGTGCACCTCGCGTTGGCCGAAGGCGCGCGCCACGCGCTGATCGGCCCCAACGGCGCCGGCAAGAGCACGCTGGTCAATCAGATCACCGGCGTGCTGCAGCCCGACGCCGGACAGGTGATCGTCGCCGGCGAGGACGTGAGCCGCCTGTCTCCCGAGCAGCGCGTCAAGCGTGGCCTGGCGCGCACCTTCCAGATCAACTCGCTGTTCCTGCCGCTGACGGTGGCCGAGAACGTCGCGCTCGCGCTCGCCGCGCGCGCCGGGCTCGATGCGCGCATCGGCGCGCCGCTGGCCACGCGGCGCACGTTGGTGGACGAAGCCGCCGAGCGCCTGCACGCGCTCGGCCTGCTTTCGATGGCCGCGCGCCCGGTGCGCGAACTCGCCTACGGCCAGCGACGCCAGGTCGAGATTGCGCTGGCGCTCGCGCTCGATCCGAAAGTGCTGCTGCTCGACGAGCCGGTGGCCGGCGTGCCGCAGGCCGAAGGCCGCGCGCTGTTCGACTTGCTCGAACGATTGCCCGAGCGCGTGGCCGTGTTGGTGATCGAGCACGACATGGCGCTGGTGTTCCGCTTCGCGCGCCGTATCACGGTGCTGGTGGAAGGCGCGGTGCTGCTTGAAGGCTCGGTCGATCAGATCCGCAGCGACCCGCGCGTGCGCGATGTCTATCTCGGCAAGCGACACCATGGCTGAGGGCAAGCTGCTCGAAGTCACCGACCTGCGCGCCGGCTACGGCGAGACGGTGATCGTCGAAGACCTGAGGCTGTCTCTCGCCCCCGGCGCCGCACTCGCCCTGCTCGGCCGCAACGGCGTCGGCAAGACAACGCTGCTGACGACGCTGATGGGCCTGAACACCGTGCACGGCGGCACGGTGCATTTCGCCGGTCGCGACATCGGTGCGTTGACGCCGCAGCAGCGCGCCCGCAACGGCCTCGCGCTCGTGCCGCAGGAGCGCCAGATCTTCCGCTCGCTCACCGTCGACGAGAACCTGCGCGTGGCCGCGCGGCCCGGCGCCTGGACGATCGCACGCGTCTACGAACTGTTCCCCCGCCTCGCGGACCGCCGAAGCAACCTCGGCCACCAGCTCTCGGGCGGCGAGCAGCAGATGCTCGCCATCGGCCGCGCGCTCGTCGGCAACCCGAAACTGCTGTTGCTCGACGAGCCGTTCGAGGGCCTCGCACCGGTGATCGTCGATGGCCTCGTCGATGCGATCCGCCGTTTGCGCGAGCAAGAAGGCGGCATGGCGATCATCCTCGTCGAACAGCACGCCGAACTGGCGCTCGAACTCACCGAGCAGGCGATCGTGCTCGACCGCGGCCGCAACGTCTGGCAAGGCGACAGCGCCAACCTGCTGGCCGATGCGGCCCGCCTGTCGAGCCTGATCGGCCTCGCAGCCACCCCTTGAACGGAGCACCCCCACCATGTTCGTTCGCAACGCCTGGTACGTCGCAGCCACGCCCGACGAAATCGACAAGGACGACCGACCGCTCGGCCGGACGGTCTGCGGCGCGGCGATGGTCTTCTTCCGCGGCCCTGATGGCGCGGTCACTGCGGTGGAGGATTTCTGTCCGCACCGCGGCGCGCCGCTGTCGCTCGGCCGCGTCGTCGAAGGCAAGCTCGTCTGCGGCTATCACGGCCTGGAGATGGGCTGCGACGGCAAGGTGGTAGCGATGCCGGGCCAACGCGTGCGCGGCTTCCCGCCGATCCGCCACTACCCGACGGTCGAGCAATCGGGCTTCATCTGGGTCTGGCCGGGCGATGCAGAGAAAGCCGATGCGTCGAAGATCCACCCGCTGCCGTGGGCCGACAACCCCGAGTGCGCTTTCGGCGGCGGCCTGTTCCACGTCAAGTGCGACTACCGGCTGATGATCGACAACCTGATGGACCTGACGCACGAGACCTACGTGCACTCGACCAGCATCGGCCAGAAGGAGATCGACGAAGCCACGCCGGTGACCAAGGTCGAAGGCGACGAGGTCGTGCTGAGCCGCTTCATGAACGGCATCATCGCGCCGCCGTTCTGGCAGCTCGCGCTGCGCAGCCACGAGCTGCCGGATCACGCGCCGGTGGACCGCTGGCAGATCTGCCGCTTCTCGCCGCCGAGCCACGTGATGATCGAAGTGGGCGTTGCGCTCGCTGGCCAAGGCGGCTTCGACGCTGACCCGAAGGTGAAAGCGGCGGCGACGGTGGTCGATTTCCTCACGCCCGAGACCGAAACGACGATGTGGTACTTCTGGGGCATGGCGCGCCATTTCCGCCCGCAGGACAAGGCGCTCACCGCGCAGATCCGCGAAGGCCAGAGCAAGATCTTCGCCGAGGACCTGGCGATGCTCGAACGCCAGCAGTGCAACCTCAGCGCGCAGCCCGAGCGCAAATTGCTGATGCTCAACATCGACTCGGGCGGCGTGCAGTCGCGCAAGGTGATCGAGCGGCTGATGGCGGCCGAGCAGTCATGAACGCCGCGACGCTGCAGGTGCGCGTGGCGCGCAAGACGGCCGAAGCGCTCGACATCTGCAGCTTCGAGCTGGTGGGCGCCGACGCGAGCACCATGCTGCCGGCGTTCTCGGCCGGATCACATGTCGATGTGCAGGTGCCCGGCGGGCTGACGCGCCAGTACTCGCTGTGCAACGACCCGTCGGAAAGCCACCGCTACCTCATCGGCGTGTTGAAGGATGCGGCCACGCGAGGCGGCTCGAAAGCCATGCACGAGCAGGTGAATGAGGGCGACCTGCTGACCATCAGCGCGCCGAAGAACCACTTCGCGCTGGCGCATGAAGCCAAGCGCCACCTGCTGCTGGCCGGCGGCATCGGCATCACGCCGATCCTGTGCATGGCCGAGCGGCTGGCTGTGATGGGCGCGGACTTCGAGATGCACTACTGCACGCGCTCGCGCGAGCGCACCGCGTTCGTCAATCGCATCGCGCACTCGTCGTTCGCGGCGCGGATGATGCATCACTTCGATGACGGTCCCGCGGCGCAGAAGCTCGACGTCGCCGCGCTGCTGGCCACGCCGCAGCCAAGCACGCATGTCTATGTCTGCGGCCCCAAGGGCTTCATGGACGCGGTGCTCGGCAGCGCACGCGCCAGCGGCTGGCCCGAGGCGCAACTGCACTTCGAGTTCTTCACCGCCGCGCCGACAGCGTCAGAGAGCGACGGCAGCTTCGAAGTGCAGCTCGCCAGCTCAGGCCGGGTTGTCGTGGTGCCGAAGGACCAGACCGTCGTGCAGGCGCTGTCCGCCGCCGGCGTCGAAGTCATGACGTCGTGCGAGCAAGGCGTGTGCGGCACCTGCGTCACGCGCGTGCTCGAAGGCGAGCCGGATCACCGCGATGTGTATTTCACGCCGGAGGAACAGGCGGCTAACGATCAATTCACGC
>CADEEN010000312.1 GCA_902826345.1 uncultured Burkholderiales bacterium
CGGCATGCTCTTGTCCCAGGCTTGGCTGAACTCGACGAAGGCGGTGTGCTGGTGCTGCGGCGAGACGAACTCGACGCCCCACTTCGGCATGCCGATGGCGTGCACCTGCTCGCGTACACCGAGCGCTTCGAACAGGCGCACGTTGGCCGGCAGCAGCGACTCGCCGATGTGGAATCGCGGGTGGTGCTCGCGCTCTAGCAGGTGAACGTGAAAGCCGTCGCGCGCCAACAGCGTGGCCACCGTCGATCCAGCCGGGCCGCCGCCGATGACGACGACGTCGCAGACCGCATCGTTCGCCGCCGCCGCTGTGCTGGCCTGACGGCCCGTCGAAAGGGGCAATGACTCAAACATCGAACAAAGTACTTTGCGACCAACCACCACGGGCGGCAATGGTACCGAAGGCCTTCGCCCGAACGGTCGGCGCCGTATCCCATGAACGCAGCGCCGCGGCCACAATCCATGCATTGCCCATGAACCCCGCCCCGCTCTCCGCGCTGCCCGCGCCCGCTGTGCCTGCGCCGTGGCAGAAGCTGCTGGCGCAGCGCGTGCGCTACCTCTGGTGGTTGAAGTTCCTCGGCATCTGCGGCTTCATGTGGTTGTTCTTCCACGGCTACTTTCACACCCTGCGACACCCCGTGCGCGATGTCCTGGTGATGCCGCTGACCTGGCTCGACCACGCGGTAGGCTTTGCGCCGCAGGCGCTGTGGATCTACCTCTCGCTGTGGGTCTATGTCGGCGTCGCGCCGGGCCTGCTGCGCTCGTTCGGCGATCTGTTGCGCTACGGGGCGTGGATCGGCGCGCTGTGCTTGACCGGGCTGGCCTGCTTCTACTTCTGGCCGACCGCTGTGCCACCACCGGCGATGGACCTTTCCATCCACCCTGGTTTCGCGATGCTGCAGGGTGTGGACGCACCCGGCAACGCCTGCCCTTCGCTGCACGTGGCCACGGCCACGTTCACGGCGCTGTGGGTGGAGCAGGTGTTGCGCTCGATCGGCGCGCCGTTATGGCTTCGCAGCGGCAACGCGCTGTGGCTCGGCGCGATCATCTGGTCGACGATGGCGACCAAGCAGCACGTGGCCTGGGACGTCGGCGGCGGTCTGCTGCTGGCGCTGGTGTTCGCTGCGTTGTCGCTGGGTTGGCACCGGCGCAGAACGCCGGTCGCAGCCTAGCGTCCGCCGCTATCATTTGGCGGTGATGGCGCAGCAGCAGTCTGTTGGTGACGAGGGGGCATTGTCTTGAGCAGCACGTTGAAAGAACTTCAAGACCTGATCCAGGAGAAGTACGGGCTGGACGCCAGCCAGGTCGACGCCCACACCTCGTTGCGCGCCAGCGGCGTCGATTCGCTGGCGCTGGTCGAATTCATCTTCGACGTCGAGGACCGCATGGGCATCACCGTGCCGGACGACAACCCCAAGATGGACACCTTGGCCGAACTCGCCGAGGCGATCGACCGCGTGCGCGGGAAAAACGCTTCTGAGGTCCAGCAGACCGCGTGAGCGTCGGCCCGCTGCGTGTGGCAAAGAGAGTGAACGACGTTGCCATCACCGGCTTGGGCGTGGTGTCGCCGCACGGCGACGACCCGCGGCAGATGTTTGCGGCGCTGATGCGCGGCGAGTCGGCGGTCCGGCCGGTGTTCCCCGAACTGACCAAGCCGGCGGTGGCGGCGGCAGTGGCGTTCGACCCGTCGCGCTGGTTCACCAAACTGCAGCTCGTCGGTGTCGATCGCGTCAGTCAGATGGCCGTCGCGGCGGCTGAACTGGCGGTCACCGACGCCGGCGGGCACGACGGCATCGAGCCGTCGCGGCTCGGGGTGTACGTCGGCTGCGGCATGGGCGGCATGGGATCACTCGATGCGGCTTATCACTCGGCACTTCAGCCCGGCGGCCGCGTGCCGCCGCTGACGGTGCCGGCGCTGATGGCCAACGCGCCTGCCGCGCACGTGGCGATGCGCCGCCGGGCGCGCGGGCCGGTGCTGACGTACTCGGTGGCGTGCGCCTCGTCGGCGGTGGCGCTGTCGGAGGCAGCGAAGGCGGTTGCCAGCGGCGAGATCGACATGGCCATCGCCGGCGGCAGCGAGGCGATCGTCGTGCCGGGGTCGATGATGGCCTGGCAGGCAATGCAGACGCTGGCCGCGATCGATCCGGCGGACCCGGGCTCGGCGGTCAAGCCGTTCGAAGCGCAGCGCAGCGGTTTTGCGCTCGGCGAGGGCGCCGCGTTCCTCGTGCTGGAGAGCTTCAGTCAAGCACGAGCCCGTGGCGCAAGTGTCTACTCACTGCTCAATGGTTGGGGTTTGACTTGCGATGCAACCCACCTGACGAAACCCGACGCCGCGGGGCAAGCCCGCGCATTGAACGAGGCCCTGCGGCGCGCGCAGCTATCACCAGCGGATGTTGGGTATGTGAATGCTCACGGCACGGCGACACGTATCGGTGACGCGGTCGAGTGCGAGGCCCTCGCGCTGGCGTGGGGCAGCCATCTTCAGGATCTGCGCGTCAGCTCGACGAAGGCGCTGCATGGTCACCTGCTCGGCGGCGCCGGTGCGCTGGAGGCGGTGATTACGGTGTTGGCGCTGCATGAGCGGCGGGCACCACCGAATGCGCATTGCGCGCAACAGGATCCGGCTTGCGCCGTGCCGCTGGTGCCGGCGGGCGGTTTGGCGATGGGAGCGTTGAAGGCGGCGATCAGCAGTTCGTTCGCCTTCGGCGGCACGAACTCGGTCCTGCTGTTCACTTGTCCATGACAGCCGGAGTCAGCGCGGCGTTTGAGGGTGGCTTTGCAGCGGTGCGAGGTTGAAGCCAAGCGCCTGGAGCGTCTTACGGATGCTCTGGTCATCATCTAAAGTGAGCGCCGGCTTTCTGCTTAAAACCCACAGGTAACGGCGTGACGCTTCGCTGACGATGGCATACCGTCCGTCTGGCGCAAGATCGACAACCCAGTAGTCGCCCCAGCCGATACCAGTCCAGCGCAGCCAGGCGGGCAGAAAGCTGACCTCAAGACGAGCGGGCTGGAGCTGGCCGGCGTCGATACGCGAGACGCCGGCGGGCGGACGTGCCATGCCGACGACGCTGTCGGTCGAGCCATCAGCCGTGCGACATCGGTTGGTGACCTCCACCGTGCCGTTGCCCAGGTCGCGATAGGTGGCGGTGGTGTCGGCGACGCATTGCTTCTGAAAGCGATTGGGATACCACAGTACTTGGTACCAGGTGCCCATGTACGACGCGACGTCGAGGCTGGGCATCGGTTGAAGCAGCGGCGGCGGCGATTGCGCGGCCGCGCATGTGGAGGCCAGAGCCAGCGCCAAAGGCCAGGCGAGCGACAAAGCGGTCATTTGCAATGCATCCAGATCAAGCAGCGCTCGGCATTCAGGCCGGGCACGTCGAGCGGCTCCACGTGAAACGCTATCACGCCGGGTGGCAAGTCTGCGAGCTCGTCGTCCGGGCGTTTGCCCTTCATCGCCATCCAGACACCGGAAGGCTTGAGCAGCGGTTTGGTGACGCGGATGAACTCGGCAAGCGACGCGAAAGCGCGTGAAGTGATGACATCAAAAGGTGGCTCTCGATAGGCCTCCACCCGCCCATGCGCTGCATGAAGATTGGGCAAGGCCAGTTCGCCTGCCACCTGACGAACGAACGCCGCTTTCTTGCCGACGGCATCGATGCAGGTCACATCCCACCCCGGCTCGCAGATTGCCAGCACCACGCCCGGCAAGCCGCCGCCGCTGCCCACGTCGAGCAGGCGGGCGCGTGCTCTGTCGCCGAGTTGCCGGCGAAGCGGCCCAACCGCCGCCAGGCAGTCGTCCAGGTGCTGCGCCCGCATCTGCGCCGGATCGCGCACCGCCGTCAGGTTGTATGCGGCGTTCCACTTGGCGAGCAGGTTCAGGTAGCGCTCGAAGCGCGGGTCGTCGGCAGCGTTCAAGCGGCCTCGTCTGAAGCCTCGGCCGGCACGGTCGGCGCGCGAGACACAAAGTCCTTGAAACGGCCCTTCTTCAGGTGGACCAGCAACAGAGATACCGCGGCCGGCGTGACGCCCGAAATGCGAGCGGCCTGGCCCAGCGTGGTGGGCCGGTGCCTGCCCAGCTTTTGGCGCACTTCATGGCTCAGCGCCGTGACTTGCTCGTAATCGAGGTCTGGCGGCAAGACCAGATGCTCGTACGCGGACGTGCGCTCGACTTCTTCCACTTGCTTGCTGATGTAGCCGGCGTACTTTGTCGCGATCTCGATTTGCTCGATGACCGCGCTCGCCAAGGGCGCTCCAAGTTCAGCGACAAGCGTTTCACGTGAAACAGCGGCGCCGTCAGTGAGCCCGGGCCGAGCAATGCCTGCCACCGCCGCCACGGTGTCGTAGGTCACGCCGGGGCGCCGCAGCAAATCCACCAATGAGTACTCGTGCTCCAACGCCTTGCCCAGCAGGCGTTCTGCATCCGCAGCGGGCAGCAAGCCAGGATGCACCCAACCCGACCGCAGTTTCTCGGTTTCACGTGAAACAGCGTCGCGCTTTCGATTGAACGCCGCCCAGCGCGCATCATCGACCAAGCCGAGGTGGCGCCCGAGCTCGGTCAGCCGCGCATCGGCGTTGTCCTCGCGCAGCAGCAGACGGTGCTCCGCCCGGCTGGTGAACATGCGATACGGCTCGCGCGTGCCCCGCGTGACGAGATCGTCGATGAGCACGCCGACGTAGCTCTCGCTGCGCCGGGGCACGAAAGACTCCCTGCCCAGCGCGGCGCAGGCCGCGTTGATCCCGGCGACGAGCCCTTGCGCGGCGGCTTCTTCATAGCCCGTCGTGCCGTTGATCTGGCCCGCGAAGAACAGGTTCGCGAGCGGCTTCGTCTCGAGCGTGGATTTCAGATCGCGCGGATCGAAGAAATCGTACTCGATCGCATATCCCGGCCGGGTGATGTGGGCGTTCTCGAATCCACGGATCGTGCGCACGAACTCGAACTGCACGTCGTACGGCAGGCTCGTCGAGATGCCGTTGGGGTACACCTCGTGTGTGTTGAGGCCTTCGGGCTCGATGAAGATCTGGTGAGAAATCCTGTCCGCGAAGCGGACGACCTTGTCTTCGACGCTCGGGCAGTAGCGCGGGCCGACGCCCTCGATCTTGCCCGTGAACAGCGGGGAACGATCCGTCGCGGCACGGATGATGTCGTGGGTGCGTTCGCTGGTGGCTGTGATGTGGCACGGTAGCTGGCGCGGGTGAT
>CADEEN010000313.1 GCA_902826345.1 uncultured Burkholderiales bacterium
AAGGCACTGAGTAGCACGGACAAGACACGTACAACTCGCTCATCTGCACTGCAGAGGCGGTGTTGGTGATGCGAAAGTCGGTCACCCGAACGGTCGCCGGGTCCGTAAGCGGCTGTGTGGCCGCACCCACCGTCATGAAGATCGTGTTGCCGGACAGGCTGAAACCAGCCGCCGACGCTCCTGTGCCGCGGTCGTAGGCGTAGGCAATGCTGTTGGCCGTGATCGTCGCCGCCGCGTAGGGATTCGGAGCAGGCGCAGAACCCGGCAAATTGAACGCCGACGCCGCGCCGGACCAATAACCGGCCCGGCGGACATCGCGCGCAATGATGTCGGCAGCAGCGCGCAGATCCTGGTTCACGCGCGTCTCCAACAACAAGCGCCGGTTGTTGCTGAACATGTCGATGAACAACTTCACCGCGCCACCGATGATGAACAAGCCAATCGCCACGCCGACCATGAGTTCAATGATGGACAGGCCTCGTTGCGACTTCGAGCGGCGAGACGAATGCATGAGCTTCAATGACACAGCGAGCCCCCGATCTTCTTCATGGCGTGAGCGGCGTGACTCGGCCATTGGCAATGACAGACACGGTGTAACTGCGGGACCCAAGACTCAATGCCGCGCTGGCGGCCGCCGCTGACTGCAGAGCGCCGCGTACCGGCTCGAAGTCGAAGGTGCCTGAAGTTGCGAACGTGACCGCGTTTTCGAGGGTTACCGTCTTGATCTCCACCGGATCGGTGGAAGCGGGCGGACTGGGCGTGCAGCGCGGGGCGGGCGGCACGACAGTGCAATCGCACGAACCAGTGCGAGCAGCAGGTTCTGTCCATGCAGCCAACGTATAGCAAGTGCCACCGCCACCGGGGACGAGAACCACGTTGCGATTGCGTTGTACTGCCTCACTCTTGGCGTACGACAGGTCGGTCACCAATTCGTTCGCCTGACCCTCGAGGCGGCGGCGTTCGAGCGTGTCGCGGAATGATGGAATTGCCAAGGTCGCCAACACACCGGCGATGACCAAAACCGTCATCAACTCGACGATGGTGAAACCGCGTTGAGAGCTCCTGTTCTTCATCAGCGGTTCCAGCACTTGCGAGCATTAACATTGGCCGGTGCGGTCAAGTTGCTCGCTGCGCTCGCCAATGTCGCTACGCTGGACCCAGCCCAGTTTTCCAGGTTTCCACCGGTCACGACCAGTCTAAGAACGGCACAGTTCGTGTCACTTAGCTGTGCACCCGCCGCAGTGGCACTGATGGTGTAGCTCGAAGCTGTCGCAGCCGGAACGGCTGCGACATAGAAACCGCTGCTCGGGTCAGCCACGTTCAAGCCGGCCGCACTCAGGTCGGTCGTGTAGCTAGGCATGTTGGCCCGCCACCGCTCCTGTTGCTGCGAGATCTGATTAAGCAGCGTGATGGCGTCGGCTCTGCGGCTCTTGCGCACGGATTCAACGTAAGCCGGGTAGGCAACCATCGCCAAGATGGCGACGACGGCCACCACGATCATCAACTCGATCAGCGTGAAACCGGAGATCCCTCGCCGTGCCGGCTTTCTGTGAACTTGTGCAGCAACCATGGCGGCGATTATGAAATCCGTCACGCCCCGAAACACCACCCAAGTCGCGCCGCCAATCGCGTCGCAGCGCCCGTTCGTCGCTGCGCAGCGACGGAACCCCCGATCAGCAGGGGGCGCAAGCCGCGCCGGCTACAGCCGGCGAGCAGGTGCGCACGCGGCCCATCAGGCTGACCACGTGGTGCACCGAGCGGCCGTTGGCCGGAACGGTGCACACAGTGCCGGTCGGGCTGGTGGTGCCGTTGGTCGGATCGAAGCGCAGCGATGAGACGTTGGCGACGATCTGCACGCCGCGCGCGTCGGCGCTGTTAACCGTCTTCATCGCCACGGCGTCGCCGGTGCAGACCGCCGGGCCCTCGCCGTCGCATCGGCAATCGGCGCGGCTGCCGGTGTGCACGACGTAGCAACCTTGATGGAAGCTGACGCGCACGCCGGTATTGCGGGCCACGGCTTCGCTGCGGGCATAACGCAGGTCGGTTCCAACTTCTGAAGCCAGGCCTTCAACACGCCGCTTGTCCAGCGACTCCGTGAACGAAGGCAGCGCGCTGCCGGCCAGGATGCCGGTGATGGCCAGCGTGATGCAGGCCTCGATCATCGTCACGCCGCGCTGCTGGTTGCCGAGGGTCTTGCTGCTGTTCATCTTCAGTTCCTCCGGTTGGTGTGAGAGGAACTTTAGGCAGCGGCACCTACGAAATCGCTCCCTCTTAAGGGGGAAAACAGGGTCGGACAAACCCGTTCACCCGCCGGAGGCGATTGCAGACAGGACCGGCTGGGTGTAGGCGCCGTGCATCGGCGACGCCGCTTGCAATTGTGTACGCATAGAGACACAATGAGTTGATACTCAACAGTGCACGGAGCGGGCCATGGAAACCACGAAAGTCGGCATACGCGAATTCCGCGCCGGGCTGGCTGAGTACATCGCATCAGACAAGCCGGTGGCCGTCACGCGTCACGGTCAGACCGTGGGCATCTTCATCCCGACGCCTGGGGCTTTGCAGGCCGACTTGTTGGCGCTTGCGCAGGCCAGCGCCAAGTTGAAGGCAGTGATGCCTCTCAGCGAGGTCGAGGTCGATGCGTTGGTGGCCGACTTCAAGACCGAGCGCAGGGTGGCGCCAAGGCGCAAGGGGCGATGAACCCGTGACCGCTCGCGCCATCGTCCTCGACGCCAACATCCTGGTGCGGGCGGTGTTGGGCAGTCGCGTGCCCGAATTGCTGGCCGCTCACGCCACGCAAGCAACGTTCCTCGCGCCCGACATTGCATTCGACGAAGCGCGGGAGCACCTGCACACAATACTGGCCAAGCGCGGCAAGTCGGACAAGGCCATCCATGCGGCGCTTGAAAAATTAGACACCCTGGCGCACGTAATCGTGGCTGTACCTGCCGAGTCGTACTTGCCGTTCAGAAATCGGGCGCTGGCGCGCATCGGACCACGCGACCCCGACGACTGGCCGGTGTTGGCGTGTGCTCTCGCAGCCGATTGCGCGATCTGGACCGAGGACTCCGACTTTTTCGGCGCTGGCGTCGCCACCTGGACCACGGCCAGCGTCGAACTGTTCTTCACCGAATCGGATCGGGAACCGCCCGGTACGTGATCGGCTCCGCACGAGTTCAGAGACGAACGCCCGAGATCAGCAAGGGGCGCAAGCTGCGCCGGCTGCAGCCGGCGAGCAGGTGCGCACGCGGCCCATGAGGCTGACCACGTGGTGCACCGAGCGGCCGTTGGCGGGTACGGTGCACACAGTGCCGGTCGGGCTGGTGGTGCCGTTGGTCGGATCGAAGCGCAGCGAGGAGACGTTGGCGACGATCTGCACGCCGCGTGCGTCGGCGCTGTTGACGGTCTTGAGCGCCACGGCGTCGCCGATGCACACCGCCGGGCCCTGGCCGTCGCAGCGGCAATCGGCGCGGCTGCCGGTGTGCACGACGTAGCACGCTTGATGGAAGCTCACGCGCACGCCGGTGTTGCGGGCAACAGCCTCGCTGCGGGCGTAGCGCAGATCGGTTCCGACTTCGGACGACAGGCCTTCGAGCCGGCGTTTGTCCAGCGACTCCGTGAACGAAGGCAGCGCGCTGCCGGCCAGGATGCCGGCAATGGCCAGCGTGATACAGCACTCGATCATCGTCACGCCGCGCTGCTGGTTGCCGAGGGTCTTGCTGCTGTTCATCTCGAGTTCCTCCGGTTGGTGTAGAGAGAACTTTAGGCAGCAGACCCCACGAAATCGCTCCCCCTTAAGGGGGAAAACAGGGCCCAGACAAACCCGTTCACCCGTCGGTGCACTTGCACGCCGCTCAGATGTCGCGTATTAGCTGGCGGAACTCGTCGACGTCTTCGAAGCTGCGATAGACCGAGGCGAAGCGCACGTAGGCCACCTTGTCGATGCGCTTGAGTTCGCGCATGACGAGCTCGCCGAGGCGCGTCGATGCCACTTCCTTCGCACCACCGGTGAGCAGCTTGTCCCTGATGCGCTCCACCGCCGCATCGACCTGCTCCACGCTCACCGGCCGCTTGCGCAGCGCCAGCAGCATCGAGCCGCGGATCTTGGCCTCGTCGAACTCGGCGCGCGCACCGTCTTTCTTCACCACCTGCGGCAGCGCGATCTCGGGCCGCTCGTAGGTGGTGAAACGCTTGTCGCAATGCGTGCAGCGGCGGCGGCGGCGGATGACGTCGCCCTCGTCGGACTCGCGCGTCTCGACGACCTGCGTTTCTTCGTGCGTGCAGAAGGGGCAGCGCACTCGCGTCAGCGATAGACGGCGAAATCGCGCGTCAATGCCGCCACCTTCGCTCGCACCGCCTCGATCACCTTCTCGTCGTTCGGCGCGTCGAGCACGTCGGCGATCAGGTGCGCCGTCTGTCGGGCCTGCTCTTCCTTGAAGCCGCGCGTCGTCATCGCCGGTGAGCCCAGGCGGATGCCGCTGGTGACCATCGGCTTTTGCGGGTCGTTCGGGATGCCGTTCTTGTTGCACGTCATGTGCGCACGGCCGAGCAGCGCTTCGGCTTCCTTGCCGGTCAGGCCCTTCGGCCGCAGGTCGACCAGCATGACGTGGCTCTCGGTGCGGCCGGAAACGATGCGCAGGCCGCGCGAGATCAACGTTTCGGCGAGCACGCGCGCATTGGCGACCACCTGCTGCTGATAGGCCTTGAACGACGGCTCGAGCGCCTCCTTGAAAGCCACCGCCTTGCCGGCGATCACATGCATCAGCGGCCCGCCCTGGATGCCGGGGAAGATCGCGCTGTTGATCTTCTTCGCGATGTCCTCGTCGTTCATGACGATGATGCCGCCGCGCGGCCCGCGCAGGCTCTTGTGTGTGGTCGAGGTCACCACGTCGGCATGCGGCACCGGGTTCGGGTACACGCCGGCGGCGATCAGGCCGGCGTAGTGCGCCATGTCGACCATGAAGATCGCGCCGACGGCTTTCGCCACCTTGGCGAAACGCTCGAAGTCGATCGCGAGGCTGTACGCCGACGCGCCGGCGATGATGAGCTTCGGCTTGGCCTCATGCGCCAGACGTTCCATCGCGTCGTAGTCGATCGCTTCGTTGGCATCCAGGCCGTAGCTCACCACCTTGAACCACTTGCCGCTCATGTTGAGCGCCATGCCGTGCGTCAGATGGCCGC
>CADEEN010000314.1 GCA_902826345.1 uncultured Burkholderiales bacterium
AGGCCGCCCATCCGCAAGCGCCTGATGCTGACCCGCGAGGAATTGCACCTGCTGCTGAACGCGAAGATGCGCCGACCGAACGCGCTGGCGATTCGCATCCTGCTTGGTACTGGCGTGCGCGGGTCCGAGCTCTTCACCGCAAAATGGAAGGACGTGCATCTCGACGAGCAGCGCTGGCACATTCCTGCGAGCAAGACGGGGCCATCGATGGACCTTCCGCTGGCCCCCGTCGTGATTGACTGGTTCGGCGAGTTGCGCGGCTACGTCTCTCGGTCGGAGTACGTGCTGCCGGCGCGGGCGCGGAGCCGTGCGCAACGCAACGGCGGCGACACGCACGTCAACAAGGACACCGTTCGCGAATCGATCGACTATTGGATCGATCAGTACCAGCCGAAGGTGCGTCGATTCACGCCTCACGACCTGCGCAGCACGATGAAGTCACACATGCGCGCGCTCGGCGTGCCGCGGGACATCTCAGAGATGTGCTTGAACCACAAGCTGACCGGCGTGGAGGGGATCTACGACCAGCACAACTACTACCCAGAAAGGCGACAGGCACTGCTGACCTGGGCGCAGTTCCTGATGGTCTGCGAGGCTGGTGCTGATGTCGTAGCGATCAGTGAGGTGAGGGCGGCTTAGTGGCAACCGCACCAGCTAGAGGCCACTGATGGTTGGGGTTGCAACGGCCTGCGGACGACGCGCCGTGCTTGGCAGCGGCGCCTTGGTTCCTATCAGGTTGGAAGTTTGGCGCTGTTTCCAAACATCATTGCGCAGATCGCGACGCGCAAGTCCGAGAGCAGTTGCTCACGACGCGGACCTCAAACACGGGCATCGATGCGCCGCGGGCGAGCGGCGCATCGTCGAAGGGGTGGTCGCCAGCGACAGGCAGCCCCGGTAGGATGCAAGACACCTGTCCGGAGTGACATCCCTTTGGCCCACGAACCTCCCTCGAATGCCTCTGATCGGGTCACCGATCTGGTACCGCAGTGGCGCAGGTGGCTCCGGCTGCGCCATAGATCGATAGAGCACATGCATGCTGACCTAGCGCAGCAGGCAGCTGCCGATCTGCTGGACTGGATGCATCGCGCGTCGAAGCCTGATCTGATTGAAGAGGATGTAAGGCGTCTGGGTTTCCGCATACTGCAGCGGAGGGTCGCAGACGCGTTCCGGTCGCAAGCGGCAGAGTGGGGACGTGAGGGAAGTACCAGCCTTGCCCAACGCAGCGAGCTTGAAGAAGTCGACACTCGGGCAGATGCGAACCCTGCGCTCGCGCACCAGTACGGGCGCCTGTTACGAGCAGTCGTGGCCTTGCTCGCCGAACTGAGCGCAGAGGACCGAGTGTTGCTCGTCGGGCCGGAACTGGGACCTGTTGCCGAACCCAGGACAGCTGCTCAGAGACAGCGCCTCAAGCGACTTCGAGAGCACCTTCGCGACCAGCTTCATGAGCGCTTCGGGCTAGAGGTGGATCTACTCTCGACGGGAGGTGACTGACGATGGCAGCGACCAATGCGGGTGGCAGCAGCGTGCCTCTCGAGCAGCGAGGCACGTTGGAGGAGCAGTCGATTCTGGACACAGCGAGTTGGCAGCCCGTTCTGCAGATCGTCCACGTCACCGACATGCACGTGAAGGATATGAGTACCAATCCCGACCACCCGCTTCAGGGTCGCAGGCGCAGCTTAGCGCGCTTCTTGAAGCGCCTGGCGGAACAGAGCCAGGAGTGGGACGACGGCACGCAGGGCCACTATCCGCTGGCGCCCGAGGCCTTCAAGCGGTTTTTGATCGACTGGAAGGCGCGTGATCCGGTCTGGCGTAGTGTTCCGGTGTGGCTGGTCGATACCGGCGACCGCACGGCATTCGGGGACGCGGCGTCCATACAGCTTGGCGAGCGCCTCCTGGCGATGTGGCAAGCGGCGCTCGGCGGCTGCGAGGTCCGAACGCTGTTCGGCAACCACGATGCGTGGCCGGGCACGCAGCCGGGGCTTGCTCCCTGGGCCGCTGCGTCGCAACAGGCACTGGTTGCCCAGCAGCCGGGCTGGAATGCCGGTGACTGGTTGACGTCACCGCTGAGCGTCAAGCTGCCTGGTCAACAGGCTTCGATTCGGCTGTACGCGTTGAACAGCGTCTGTTGGTCGCTGCTCTCGAACGTGCTGGCCGTCGGCGAGGTGGACTCTGCATCGCAGAGCACTTTCGTGGCGCGGCTGCGGTTCGACGCGGCGCAGAGCGAACGGGGACTCAGAATTCTCGCGCTGCATCACCCGGTCGCGTTCCCGTGGACGACGGACGAATCGCACAAGGCTGGCGTGGTGCCGCAGATGCGACTGCTGCACGATGAAGATATCGCACGCTGGCTCGGAAACAGTGCTAACGACCCTGCAGGAGTAGGTCCGTTGGCTCATCTGATCCTGTCGGGTCACACCCACTTGGCGCATCCTGCGCCCGGATGCAGCGGTGACGTGGTCGATGTCCATCAGGGGCTGCTCGGCCCCTATCAGATCCAACTCGTCGGCGGATCGCTGATGCTCAACAAAAGCCGGCGCAGCGCACAGGGAAGAGCCGCACCGTCGACTCGCGCGCATGACCAGTTCGCCCCTTCGAGCGTCGACGGCGATCGCTGCCAAGCGCAGATCCTGCGCTTGATGGTTGCTCCAGAGTTGCCGGGTGCGATCAGCCTGCTGCGCTTCCCAGTGCGCTCGGTCGATGGCACGCTGTACAAGGCGATGCCTGGGGACGGCATCGTCTTGCACTACGGCACTCCGTGAACGCCCATTGATGGCCTGACGCGATCATGGAATCGAGTTCTGGCGCAAGAGGTCGGATGCCGCGGCCTGCTGGAGCGCTCGGCGCAAGGCCACGTGATCAGCGCCGGCCAGGGCATGCCTGGCTGCCGCAACGGAACAACGAAGGATCTGCTTCTCGAAATTGCTGGGGTGCTCAGGCTCTATCGCCGCAGGCAGGGGCTCGCCCGCGAGCACGAGGCCCGCGCTTGACAAAGCGATCCGATAGATGCTGGCGGCGTCCGCTTCACCGATCTGCGGGTCGATCAAGACGGTGCTCCATGCATCCCTCTCGCACCGCCACGTGTCACTTGGCGTCGAAGTGCCGGCCACGGCGTCCTTGATGTCGAGCATCAACATGTCGGCCATATCCTTCAGGGAGGTGACTTCTGACGCCGCATCCTCCTCGCCGCCGCTCTGCAACTGCTGGGCTGCCTCCAGTGCCAGGCGAAATTCGTCTTCAATGGTCAGCGCACTATCCAGCGGCGCGGTGACCGCACCCGCGAGTTCCATCGGCCTGGCAAGAGCCCATGGGCGGAACAGACCGAGCACAGCTTCCATGCGCTCGCGCGCCGTCGCACCCTCAGGGCGCGCGGCGGCCCGAGCCGCTTGCAGCGCACGGCGAGCGCCTTCGTGCGTCCGCGACACCTGCCAGCCACTTCCTGCGCGCGCCAAATGCAGCGTTGGCGACAGCGGAGTGATCGAGTCGAGTGCGAATCCTTTCTGGTACTGCCGCAGCGACGTCGCGGCCGACAAGGCGGGCAAGGCAAAGGCCGCACAACCTTGCAGGACGGCATCGAGGTGTGCAGTCTTGGGCAGCGCGTCCATGTCGAGTTCGAGCGGGTCCGCGCCGTTGTCCTGCATTGCATGTTCCAGCAGCCCGAACCAGTTCGAGAGGAGCAACTGGGCCAGTTCGGTGGCGTGTTCCTCGACCTCTGCCTCGGGCACGGACACGGCGGCGTCGCGCAACTGCTGGGCCAAATCAGCCTGCTCTGCACGGGCAGCGGCCATTCGCTCGTCGCCGCTTACCGGCTGCGGGGCGAAGTGTTGGCGCACGAGGCGCTCGGCATCGGCGATCCAGTCTCCTGCGACCAGGGATTGGCCTTCGTTCTCGAGCGCCTCCCGCACGTGCGGGCTTAGCTGCGAGGCGAACTCGTTGACGTGGCGATCGTGAAGCGCTCGGTGCGCTTCCAACTCAGCCGGGTCGAAACCGAGCCCGGCGTTCATGCGCTCGAGCTCGCGGCGCAGGCTTTGCGGCAGGTCCATGGTGGTCACCCTAAGGGGCGCGCACAGCTCCCCACACTCTGATCATCGGGTTCGGACGGGTTTCGTGACGCGTCAACCCGCACAGGATCAGGAGGATCGGCAACATGTTTGATGCATTGTGTTGGACGGAACAGAACGAAAGCATGATGAGGCTACGCTAAGTTATTGATTTCATAGCGTATCTCTGCATGCATACGTCCCTTAAGGTTGAGGCTGATCTGGATGTTGATAGTCTGCGCACGGGCTCGGATGCTGGTGGCGATTCCTGCGGTTCTTGGGTGCGCGGCTCTGCCAAGGGGTTGCAAACGGCGAGCCAGCGAGTAGGCTGCAAAGCGGAGGCTTGTGTGCTGTGCGAAAAGCTGTCTTTCTCACACTTGTCGTGATCGGAGCGGCGGTCGGCTTGGTTTCGACGACAGGCGACGCTTGGGGCGTGAAGATTGTCATGTCGACTGTCGGTGCCGTCGCAGGCGCAGCGATCGGCGGTGCAGTGTCGGGCATCGCGGCCAGCAGCAGTAGGCGGCTGAGCCGTGAAGCCGAGGTAGGGACTGGCCTTGGCATGTACCCGAATGACCTGATGGACAACTACTGGCGCGACAAGGGGCGCCCGCCGTTGGTCAGTGCGCTCGAGCCTGAGCACGGTCGCCATCAGTTCGATCCGGACAAACTGTAGGCGACGCCCTACTTCTTGCGGATCAGGTCCTTGACCAGGTCGCCAGCGTTGTCAAGCGACGCGCTGGCATCGCTGGCGACTTGTTTGCCGGCCTGTTTCAGCAGCGACTTCCGCGATTGCAGTGTCCCGTCAGGAGCACGAACCACATCAGTCCTCGCGTCCGCTGCAGCCGAGTCGGACCTGACCTGCTGCCGGATGTCGACACCCGACTCCTGAACCTCGGCTCGCAAGGCTGTGGCCGCCGGTCTCTCGGTGGTCAACGAGGGCCTCACGTCGACCGCAGACACGGACCCTCGATCTGATCTGGACTGTGCCACGATGTCAGGGTCCGGTCTTGTGTCAGCCGCCGCGCGTTCGTACAACGGACGAATGTCACCGAACGACACCGGCAGCGCCGTACCGTCAGAGAACGTTTGATTCGGCGGCAGTCCTTGCCTTGCGAGTTCGGCCTCGAACA
>CADEEN010000315.1 GCA_902826345.1 uncultured Burkholderiales bacterium
GCCGATGTCGTTGCGCGCCAGGTCGATCAGCATCAGGTGCTCGGCGCGCTCCTTCTCGTCGGCTTGCAACTCCGCTTCGAGACGCTCGTCCTCCTCCGGCGAGGCGCCGCGCGGCCGCGTGCCGGCCAGGGGGCGGATCGTCACCTTGCGCGCGCCATCGGCGAGCTTCTCTTCACGCACCAGGATCTCCGGCGACGCGCCGACGATCTGGAACTCGCCCATGTCGTAGAAGTACATGTACGGCGACGGGTTCAGCGAGCGCAGCGCGCGGTACAGCGACAGCGGGCTTTCGGTGTAGCGCTTGCGCAGGCGTTGCCCGAGCACGACCTGCATGCAGTCGCCGGCAGCGATGTAGTCCTTGGCGCGCTCGACCGCACGCATCAGGTCGGCCTTGGCGAACTCGCGCTCCACCGGATGCGCGGCACAGCGCTTGACCGTCGGCGCGGCGACGCTATAGCGCAGCTTGTCGGCCAATTCCGCCAGACGCTTCTTCGCGTTGAAGTAAGCCTCGGGCCGCGCCGGGTCGGCCCAGACGATCAGGTACAAGCGGCCCGAGAGGTTGTCGATCACCGCCACCTCTTCGGTCAGCAGCAGTTGGATGTCGGGCGTGCCCAAGCCGCCGGTCTTGGTGATGCGGCCGAGCTTGGTTTCGATGCAGCGCACCGTGTCGTAGCCGAAGTAGCCGGCCAGGCCGCCACAAAAGCGCGGCAAGCCGGCGGCCACCGCCGGCTTCAGCCTTTCCTGAAAGCGCTCGATGAAACGCAGTGGGTTGCCCTCGTCGCGCTCGACGACCACGCCCTCGGTCACGACCTCGGTGACGTTGCCGGTGGCCCGGATCAACGTGCGCGCCGGTAAGCCGATGAACGAGTAGCGGCCGAAGCGCTCGCCGCCGACGACGGATTCGAGCAGGAAGCCCAAAGGTTGGTTGCCGACCAGTTTCAGGTACAGCGACAGCGGGGTTTCGAGGTCGGCAAAGGCCTCGCTGATGAGCGGGATGCGGTTGTGGCCCAGGGCGGCCAGGCTCTTGAATTCGAGTTCGGTGATCATGACTGTGGTCCTCGACAGCGTCGTCGTGGGGGGCGGCGCGGGTTCTCTACGAGCGGCTGCGACGCGCAGCCGGCGCGGGCGTCAGAGCGGCGTCGCGCAACGCCAGGGCCAAGCTCCCCGGTCCGGCGTGGACCCGAGGCGAGGACGGCGTGTGAGGCACATGAACATGCTGAAAACCAGTGTAGCAGCGGCCGAAGCGATGCTTCGATCCGTGACGCAATGGATGGACAGCGGCTCGACACTCACGCACCATCGCCACTCCGATTTTTCGCTCGAAACTCCTCGTATGACGACTGTTCTCCGCCTCCTCATCACCAGCTTGTTGGCACTTGCCGCACCCCTGTCCGCGTGGGCCCAAGCCGCGCCCCCCGCCGGCGCCGACGTAGCCGGCATCAAGTACCCGCCAACGGTTTCCGTCGGCAATGCCAACCTGCAGCTCAACGGTGCCGGCGTCCGCTACAAGGCCATCTTCAAGGTCTACACCGCCGGCCTCTACCTCGGGGCCAAGGCGAGCACGCCGGAAGCGGTTTACACGGCGCCCGGCGTGAAGCGCCTGCACGTGGTCATGCTGCGTGACATCGACGGCAACGAGCTCGGCGAGCTGTTCACCGACGGCATGCAGAAGAACGCGACGCGTGAGGAGTTCGGCAAGGTCATCCCGGGCACGCTCAAACTGGCCGAGATCTTCGCCACGAAAAAACGCCTGGTGGCCGGAGATGCGTTCTTCGTCGACTACACGCCCGGCACCGGCACCGTCTTCTCGATCAACGGCAAGCCCGCGGGCGAGCCGATCGCCGAGCCGGTGTTCTTCACCGCGATGATGAAGATCTGGCTCGGCGCCAACCCGGCCGATTGGCAACTCAAGGACGCGCTGCTCGGCCAGCCGAAGGGCTGACCGCCGCCAACTCGACGCGCATCGCGTCGATCACCGCCCTGTAGTCGGGCTGGCCGAAGATCGCACTGCCGGCAACGAAGGTGTCGGCGCCGGCCTCGGCAGCGCGGCGGATGTTGTCGACCTTGATGCCGCCGTCGACTTCGAGGCGGATGTCGCGTCCGCTGCTGTCGATCAGCCTGCGCACGCGCTCGATCTTCTTCAGCGCGCTGTCGATGAAGCTCTGGCCGCCGAAGCCCGGGTTGACGCTCATGATCAGCACGAGATCGATCTTGTCGATCGTCCACTCGAGCACGTCGATCGGCGCTGCCGGGTTGAAGACCAGGCCGCACTGCTTGCCCTCGGCTTTGATCAGTTGCAGCGTGCGGTCGACGTGCTGGCTCGCCTCCGGGTGAAAACTCACCAGGTCGGCGCCGGCCTTGCAGAACGCCTGCGCCAGGGCATGGACCGGCTGCACCATCGGGTGCACGTCGATCGGCGCTGAGGTGTGCTTGCGCAGCGCCGCGCAGACCATCGGGCCGAAGGTCAGATTCGGCACGTAGTGGTTGTCCATCACGTCGAAATGGATCCAGTCCGCGCCGGCTGCGACCACGTCGCGCACCTCCTCGCCGAGCCGCGCGAAGTCGGCGGAGAGGATCGACGGGGCGATGCGAAAGGGGCGCGAAGGAGCCTTCATGAAGATGAATTCTAGAATCGCACGCCATGGCCCAACCCGAACTCACTTGCAGCGTCAAGGTCTCGTACCTCGACGAGCAGTCGCAACCGAGCGCGAGCGTGTTCGCGTTTGCCTACACGATCACCATCGTCAACAGCGGCGACGTGACCTCGCAACTGATCGCCCGCCACTGGGTCATCACCGACGCCGAGGGCCATGCCGACGAGGTGCGCGGACTGGCGGTGGTCGGCCACCAGCCGCTGCTCAAGCCCGGCGAGCGTTTCGAATACACGAGCTGGACGCGCATCGCCACGCCGCAGGGCACGATGCGCGGCACGTACTTCTGCATGACCGAAGACGCGCACCCGTTCGACGCGCCGGTGCCGGAGTTCATGCTCGCGCGCCCGGAACAGCTCCATTAGCTCGATTTGTCATCGTCGTCGCGCCGCTCGCCGCCGCGGCGGCCCGAGAACATGGTCCACCAGACGATGAAGGCGAAGATCAACAGCGCGCCGAGCGCTTCGAGCAAGAGCAACCACATGGCGGCAGCGTACCGCGCCGCCGCCGGCCTCTTGTCGACGTTGTTGCTCGCCTCCTGCGGCTGGTTGTCGCCGCCGGTGTCGCAGGAGGCGCAGCCGGCGCCAACCACCCTGCCACCAACGACTGCAACGACGACGATCGAGCAGCGCGGTTCGCGCTGGGTCAGCGCCGCCTGGTCCGACCTGCCCGGCTGGGGCGCCGACCGGACGCTCGACGTCTGGCGCTCGTTGCGCCGCTCGTGCGAGCGCATCGCCGCCGAGCAACAACGCGCATGGGCCGGCGTCTGCGCCGACGCATTGCGCACGCAGCCGGCCGACGACCTGGCCGCACGCGCCTGGTTCGAGCTGCGCCTGGCGCCTTACCGCGTGCTGCCGCGCGACAACGCCGCCCCGGGCGAGGGTCTGGCGACGGGCTACTTCGAGCCGCTGGTCGAAGCCAGCCGCGTGCCGCGCGGCGCGCAGCGCTTTGCCTTTCACGCGCCGCCGGCCGATCTGGCGACGCGCAAGCCGTGGTTCACGCGCGCGCAGATGGAGTCGGTGCCTGCGGCGCAGGCGGCGCTGCGCGGCCGCGAACTCGCCTACGTCGCCGATCCGCTCGACGTGCTGCTGCTGCAGGTGCAGGGCTCGGGCCGCGTGCGCATCACCGAAGCCGATGGCCGTGTGCAGACCGTGCGACTGGCGTTCGCCGGGCACAACGACCAGGGCTATGTCTCGGTCGGCCGCTGGCTGATCGACCAGGGCGAGCTCAAACCCGGCGAGGCCTCGTGGCCGGGCATCCGCGAGTGGGCACGCAAGAACCCGCAGCGCACGCCGCAGATGCTGGCGGCGAACCCGCGCGTCGTCTTCTTCCGCGAGGAGCCGCTGGCCGATGCGTCGCAGGGCCCGCGCGGCTCCCAGGGTGTGGCGCTGACGCCAGAACGCTCGATCGCCGTCGACCCGTCGGCCATCCCGCTGGGCACGCCTGTGTGGCTCGACACCACCGAGCCGCTGACCTCGACCCCGCTGCGCCGCCTGGTGATGGCGCAGGACACCGGCAGCGCGATCACCGGCGCCGTGCGCGCGGACTACTTCTGGGGTTGGGGCGAGCGCGCCGAAGCGCAGGCGGGCCGCATGAAGCAGCCGCTCAGACTCTGGGTGCTCTGGCCGAAGTAGCCGAGCGTCGCCAACCACTCGCTCATCCGACGACGGTGCGGTTGCGCCCCTGCGCCTTGGCCTCGTAGAGCGCGCGGTCGGCGCGCTCCAGCGTCTGCGCCACCGACTCGCCGGCGATGTGCTCGACCAGCCCGACCGACACGTTGACGCGGATCGGCACGCCCGACAGGTGCGCCATCGGCGTGGCGGCGATACGGCCGCGCAGGCGCTCGACGCCGATGCGCGCCGACGACAACCCCGCCTCGGGCAGCAGCAGCACGAACTCGTCGCCGCCCCAGCGCGCGACGACGTCGGTGCCACGCAGCGCCTGCGGCGCATGGTGTGCGAACGTGCGCAGCACCTCGTCGCCGACGGGGTGGCCGTAGTGGTCGTTGACGGCCTTGAAGTGGTCGATGTCGACGGCGGCCAGCGAAAAGCCGCGGCCCGAGCGCACGCCGCGCTGGCGCTCGCGCTCCAGCAGGTGGTTCATGTGGCGGCGGTTGACCAGGCCGGTCAGCTCGTCGCGCGTGGCCAGGTCCTGGATGCGCGCCAGCGCCTGCGCGATGTCGCGCCGCTGGCGCCGGCTGCGCTCGCGCAAGCGCGACAGCCGCGCCGACAACAGCGACGCCGCCGGCAGCATCGCCAGCAGCATCAGGAAGTGGCCGACCTCGACCGCCGGCGCGAAGACCTGCGGTTGCTGTACGGCCTGCCAGGCCATGACCGCGCCGAAGACGGCCAGCGCATACAGGCTGACGGCGGCCACCGCGCGCGGGCGCAGCTGGAACATGCCGAACATCAGGATCACCATCAGCACGGCAAACGTCGCTCCGCGCACCGGGCCGGCCATGGCGTATGCAGCGGCGCCGCTGGTGATGGCATAGAGCATCTGCGGCAAGGT
>CADEEN010000316.1 GCA_902826345.1 uncultured Burkholderiales bacterium
CGTCGCCCTGGTCGGCGACGAGCGCCGCAGCGGCCATCACGCTGAGCGGCGCCGAGGGCGGCTTCACCGCCGACGAAGAAGACCAGGCCCTCGCGCGCGGCTTCTTCAGCGCATCGCTCGGCGCGCGCGTGCTGCGCGCCGACACCGCGCCGCTGGCGGTGTTGGCAGCGCTGTCGCTGCACCGATAGAAACCTGCGCTGCGGCACTGCGCGCTATCCTCGGCGCGGACCATTTGGAGTTTGCATGAACCGTTCGATGATTTCCCGGGCCGTCGTGGCCGCAACCGTGGCGGTCGCCGCCGCGCCGGCGTGGGCCGAGGGCTCGGCGTCCTCCGCGTCGAGCACCGCATCGTCGGCCGGCAGCAGCGCATCGAACTCGCTCGAAGCGTCGAGCGGCAGCTCCTCGCGGGGCAACACCGCCGCGGCCGGCGACTACCTCATCGAGGCCGTCACCGTGGCCGCAGACCGGCCGGGCATGGTGCGGCTTGCGCTCGCGCCCGCCGGCGATGTCAGCCGGCGCGTGCCCTTCGTGCTCGTCTTGCCGCAACGCACCGCCGAGCAAGAACGCCTGGCGCGCGGCGACACGCTGAGCGTGCGTGAGCGCGCCTATGGCTTCGAGTTCGCGCGCGCCGACACGCGGCAAGCGTTCTATCTCGTGCTGGCCGACGCCTGGCATCGCGAACTCGACGCGCGGCCGGTGGACGCGGCCGTGCGCTCGCTCTGATCCGAGCGCTGCTCGCGCTGCTGCTGCTGTCGCTCGGCGCGACCGCCGCGCATGCCGGCGCCGCGTCGGGCCGCTTCTGCGATCAGCAGTCGCGGCTGTCGGCGACGCAGCAGGACCACCTGCTCGGCTTCGCGGCCATCGCCAAGCAGCAGCTTGAGGCGTCGGGGCACACACTGGCCATCGTCGCCCGCTCGGGGCTGAACCTGGCGCGCTTCGGCATCCGCTACTCGCACGCAGGCATCAGCTTGCAAGCCAACCCGAACGCGCCTTGGTCGGTGCGCCAGCTTTACTACGCCTGCGACGAAGGCCAACCGCGTCTGTACGACCAGGGCCTGCCGGGCTTTCTGTTCGGCACCGACGACCCGTCGCTCGGCTATCTGTCGATCGTGCTGCTGCCGTCGGCGCAGGCCGCAACGCTCGAACGCGCCGCGCTCGACACGCCGCGTGCGCTGGCATTGCTCGGCGGCGGCTACAGCGCCAACGCGCATGCGTTTTCGACGCGCTACCAGAACTGCAACCAGTGGCTCGCCGAGTTGCTCGCCGGGGCCTGGGGCGACAGCGACGGCGGACGTGACGGCGCGCAGCGCTGGCTGGCCGCGCAAGGCTACGCGCCGCAGCCGGTGGAGGTGAACTCGCGCTGGCTGATGTTCGCTGCCGGCTTTGTTCCCTGGCTGCGCACCGACGACCACCCGGGCGAAGACTTGCACGCGATGCGCTTTCGCACCAGCCTGCCGGCGTCGATCGAGGCCTTCGTGCGCGAGCGCGTGCCGGGCGCGGAGCGCATCGAGCTGTGCCATGACAGCAAGCAGGTCGTCATCCGCCGCGGCTGGACGCCGATCGCCGATGGCTGCGTGCCGGCCGCGGACGACCGCGTGATCGCGCTCGACGACGCTACGGCTTTGCCGCCGGTTCGGCGCTGAGCCGATCGACCTGCCGACGCGCCTCGTCCACATCGCGCGTCAACTCGGCGAGATACCGCGAGCGCTCCTCGGCCGACCACTCGGCGTTGGAGAACGACGCCAGCGCATGCTTGCCGCTGACGTGAACCGGGCCATCGAGGCGCGGCATCAGCGCGCGGTCGGGGTGGCCTTCCTCACGCAGGCGAAAAGCGACCACGTCGCGCAACGTCAGCGGCATCGCCGGTTGCGCCTCGCGCACCAGCTTGCCGAACAGCGACAGACGGAACTCGGTGTCGCCGCCGCCGACCTCGTCGTTGAACGTCAGCAACGCCACCGGCTGGCCATCGGCGTCGTCGATGCGGCCGGTGACGACGTAGCGGCCCGGCTGTTTCACCGTCGCGCCGAGGTAGAAGTTGAGCGAGCCGCTGCTGTCGATGGCGTCGCGCACGCGGCCGCTCCATGCCGCCGGCGCCTCGGCGGTGACGTAGATGTCGAAGTAGGTGAAGCCGCGCTCGCCGCGGCCGTCGAGCAGGACTTCGAGGCGGATCTGTCCGGCGAGACCGGCAAAGCCCTGCGCCGCCGGTCGCAACGTGGCGCTGAACTCGCGGTCGCCAGCCGCCGTGTCGCCGTTGCTGCCGTCGTCGTTGAAGACCACCGGCAGCGCCGGGTACAGCGACGCCACCGTCGGCCGCGTGACCTCGCGCGCCGACGCGCTCGTCACCCGCAGCGGCAGCGCCCGGCCTTCTTCATCGACCAAGGCGACGGTGAAGCGCACGCTCTCGTCGCCTTGCACGAACACCCGCTGCTGCGTCGTGCGCAGGCGCACGCCGTCGGCCGCCTTGCCCTTCGGTTCACGCAGCGGATGCTCCTCGACCACCGGCTCGTTGGGGTACATCTGGTCGGCCTGCTCGTCCGCCGGACGCGAGGTGTGCGGAAAGCGGGTGTGCGCGGCGTAGGTGTCCAGCGCCTGCTCGGCGCGCTCGAGCCGCCGTTGCCACAAAGTGAGCTGCGCCTCGCGCGTCTGCTGACCGAGGGCGCTGAACGGTGCCGTCGGTGCTCGTGCCGGCGCGCTGGCGGCGGCGCTGCGTGCGGGTGCGGTGGCCGCGACGGCGTCGCTCTTCGCATCGGCCTGCCAAGCCACGACCCACCAGCCGAACAACCCGCCGATCACCACCGCCACCGGCGCGCCCCAACGCAGCCACAACCAGCGGCGCTCATGCAAATAAACCTGACCACGCATGAATCACCTACCAGCGCAATCGCGGCTTGGCTGAACTACCGCGCGACCGCCGCGGAACTGGCTTTGCCAGGCCGCAGGCGGTGCCCCCTCGAGGGGGAGGCGGCGAAGCCGCTTCGGGGGCGGTCCATCATCTGGCATTGGCTTCCATGTCGGCGCGCACCTTGCCGACGATGCCGGCCCAACTGCCCTGGTTGTAGTGGTTGACGCTCTCGCCGTCGTCGCGGAACTTCACCGAGTGGTTGGCCCACTTGGCGCGGCCGCCCTGGTTGTTGGCGCTGCCGGGCGTCAGGTCGTTGCAGAACCAGTCGGACGGGTTGCAGTACGACGAGCCCGAGCTGCCCGAGACGCCACCCGCCGAGTGGTAGGCCACGACCTCGTCGTCCTGCCCTGGCAGCAGGAAGGAGTACAGCGTGCCCTTCGAGCCGGCGAACATGTAGAAAATGCTGCCGCGCGTGTTGTTGTGGTTGTAGAGGGCGCGCGCGGTGCTGGTCTTGAGGTCCGACACCAGCGGCTCGGAGAGGGCCCATTCACCGGCGTTGGCCAGTTCGCTGCCGCCACCGGCGCCACCGGCGATGTTGACCCACTTGATGTTCCAACCGGTCTGCGTCGTGCCGTCGCTGTTGCCGCACTGGCCCTGCGCATTGGGCGTCGGGTTCTTCTTCGCGCGCTGCGAGCCGCCGAAGAAGTCGAGCGCGTAGCCGATCTGCAGGTTGCCGGCACTGTGCGCGGCGATGTAGCACCAGTTGGGCCCCGTGCAATAGCAGTCCAGGGCGTCGCGGATCAGGTGGTTCTGGTCGGCGACGCGGTTGTAGCCGTCCCAGTTGGCCGACCTCTTGTTGACGCCGGCGTTGACCGTGCCCGGGCCGAAGTAGCTGAAGTCGTTGTGGTTGCCGAGTTGGCCGCCGCCGGTGCGGCCGTTGATCCAGACGGAGTAGTTGGTGGCCTGCACGCCGGCCGCGACCAGCGCGCACAACGCCGCCAAGGCAATCAAGGGTGCTTTCATGGGGATCCGCATGAGCATGTCTCCGTTGTGTTGCAGGGCCGTGAAGGCAGTTTAGAAACCGCGCCCATGCGCCGCCCGCGTGCTTACCCGCCCTGGACTTGGCGGGTCCGGCGGCTGCACCCACAATGCGCCCTCCCCTCACAAAAGACGACCAGGAGTTCACCATGGGCCTTCTCGATTCAGTCCTCGGCGGCATGCTCGGCGGCGGGCAGCAGCAAGGTGGCGCCGGCGCGCTGATCAACATCGTGGCCGGCATGCTGGCCAACAACAACCAAGGCGGCGGCGGTGGGGGCCTCGGTGGCCTGGCCGAGCAGTTCCAGAAGGGCGGTCTCGGCGACGTGATGAACTCGTGGATCGGCAAGGGCGAGAACCTGCCGGTCTCGCCCGATCAACTCGGCAACGTGCTCGGCGGCGATCTGCTCGGCAAGCTGACACAACAAACCGGCATGGGCCAGGGCGACCTGCTCGGTCAGTTGTCGCAACTGCTGCCGCAGATGGTGGACAAGGCCACGCCCGACGGCGCGATTCCCGCCGGCGGCCTCGGCGACATCGGCGCGATCCTCGGCAAACTCGGCGGGCTTGGGCGTTAGCCTTGCTCGTGCAGCGCGTGGGTGGCGAGCACCCAGGCGCTGACGGCGCAGGCTGCGAGCAGGGCGAAGGTTTGCGCGGCATCGAGCGGCAGCGCGAGGCTGCCCGGCGCGAGCGCGGCGCCGAGCGCGAGCAGCGTGCCCACCGCCGCGCCACCGGCCGTCCAGCGACGCTTGGTCGAGACAGGTGCGGCGCGTGCGCGCAGTGCGGCCAGCGCGGCGGCGGCGTCGAGGGTCGGCGCCGAGCGCGGCGATGCGTCTTCGTGCACGCGTCGCATCACCGCTGCCGTGAAGCCGTCGTCGGGTACCGGCGCGGCGGCGAGCATCGCCTCCAGGGTGGCATCGTCGATCGGGTTCATCGCGGCGGCGCCAGCGGTCGTGGGTTCCATGCAGCCAGCCGTTCGCGCAGCCGCGCTTTGCCGCGCGCCAGGTGCGACTTGAGCGTGCCCAGCGGCCAGCCCAGCACTTGCGCCGCTTCGGCGTGCGACAGGTCCAGGCCGAAGCAGTGGACCAGCGCCACGCGCTCGGCCTCGGGCAGCGCGGCCAGGGCGCGCTCGACGTCGATGTGTTGCAGCGTGGCGGCGCTGCCGTCGCACGTCGCGCCGGCGGCGTCGTCGTCGAGCGGCGCGTCGTCGAGCGGCGCGTCGTCGTGCGCGCTGCGCCGGTGGGCGGCGAAGGCGTGGTAGGCGATGCGGTGCAGCCAGG
>CADEEN010000317.1 GCA_902826345.1 uncultured Burkholderiales bacterium
TCGGCGAGACCTACAACGTCGGCGGCTGGAACGAGAAGCCGAACATCGAGATCGTGAAGAGGATCTGCGCGCTGCTCGATGAACTGCGGCCCGACGCCGCGGGCTCGTACGCGCGCCACATCACGTACGTCAAGGACCGCCCGGGTCACGACCGCCGTTATGCGATCGACGCACGCAAGATCGAGCGCGAGCTCGGCTGGCGGCCGGCGGAGACGTTCGAGTCGGGCATCCGCAAGACGGTGCAGTGGTACCTCGACCACGCCGATTGGGTGGCCGGCGTGCAGAGCGGCGGCTACCGCGACTGGGTCGCCACCAACTACGCGGCACGATGAAAGTTGTTCTCTTCGGCAAGGGCGGACAGGTCGGCTGGGAGCTGCAACGTTCGCTGGCCACGCTCGGTGAATTGACCGCGCTCGACTTCGACAGCACCGACTTCCACGCCGACTTCTCCAAGCCGCTGCAACTCGCCGACACCGTGCGCGCGCTCAAGCCCGATGTGATCGTCAATGCCGCGGCGCACACCGCGGTGGACAAGGCCGAGAGCGAGCCCGAGTTCGCAGCCCGGCTCAACGCCGAGGGCCCGCGCGTGCTCGCCGCCGAAGCCAGGTCGCTCGGCGCCTTGCTCGTGCACTACAGCACCGACTACGTCTTCGACGGCAGCGGCGCCGCGCCGCGCAGCGAAGACGCGCCGGTCGGCCCGCTTTCGGTCTACGGCCGCACCAAGCTCGACGGCGAGGACCACATCCGCGCCAGCGGCTGCGCGCACCTGATCCTGCGCACGAGCTGGGTCTATGCCGCGCGCGGCGGCAACTTTGCGCGCACGATGATCAAGCTGGCCAGCGAGCGCGACGCGCTGTCGGTGATCGACGACCAGGTCGGCGCGCCCACCGGCGCCGAGTTGCTGGCCGACGTGACGGCACACGCGATTCGCGCCTGCAAGGCCACGCCGTCGCTCGGCGGCACCTACCACGCGGTGGCCGGCGGCGAGACCAACTGGTTCGAGTACGCGCGCTTCGTCATCGAATGGGCGCGCGCCAACGGCCTGCCGGTCAAGGTGGCGGCCGATGCGATCAAGCCCGTGCCGACCAGCGGCTACCCGACGCCGGCCGAGCGCCCGCTGAACTCACGCCTGGACACGCGCAAGCTGCGCAATGCGTTCAACATCGCGTTGCCGCACTGGCAAGACGGTGTGCGCCGCATGCTGATGGAGGCCTACGCGAAATGACGAACACCAACAACCGCAAAGGCATCATCCTGGCCGGCGGCTCGGGCACGCGCCTGCACCCGGCCACGCTGGCAATGAGCAAGCAGCTGCTGCCGGTGTACGACAAGCCGATGGTCTATTACCCGCTGTCCACGCTGATGCTGGCCGGCATCCGCGACGTGCTGGTCATCAGCACGCCGCAGGACACACCGCGCTTCGAGTCGCTGCTCGGCGACGGTTCGCGCTGGGGCATGAACCTGTCGTACTGCGTGCAGCCGAGCCCGGACGGCCTGGCGCAAGCCTTCATCCTCGGCCGCCGGTTCGTCAACCACCAGCCGAGCGCGCTCGTGCTCGGCGACAACATCTTCTACGGCCACGACTTCCAGGCGCTGCTCGGCGGCGCGATGCAGCGCCGGACGGGCGCCAGTGTCTTCGCCTACCACGTGCATGACCCGGAGCGCTACGGTGTGGTCGCCTTCGACGACCACAAGCGCGCGCTTTCGATCGAGGAGAAACCGGCCCAGCCGAAGAGCAACTACGCGGTGACGGGCCTGTACTTCTTCGACGAGCAGGTCTGCGACATCGCCGCGTCGATCAAGCCGAGCGCGCGCGGCGAACTCGAGATCACCGAAGTCAACGCGACCTACCTGCGGCAGAACCAGCTCTCGGTGGAAATCATGGGCCGCGGTTACGCGTGGCTCGACACCGGCACGCACGACAGCCTGCTCGAAGCCGGGCAGTTCATCGCCACGCTCGAGAAACGCCAGGGCCTGAAGGTGGCCTGCCCCGAGGAGCTGGCGTTTCGCAACGGCTGGATCGATGCGGCGCAGCTCGAAGCGCTGGCGAGGCCGCTGGCGAAGAACGGCTACGGGCAGTATTTGCTGAAGCTGCTCGGCGAGAAGGTGTATTGATGCAAGTCACGACAACCTCGCTGCCCGGCGTGCTCGTCCTCGAACCGAAAGTCTTCGGCGACGACCGCGGCTTTTTCTTCGAGAGCTTCAACCAGCGCGCTTTCGATGCAGCTGCCGGCGCGCACGTGAACTTCGTGCAAGACAACCACTCGCGCTCGAGCAAGGGCGTGCTGCGCGGCCTGCACTACCAGACGGCGCCGCACGCGCAAGGCAAGCTGGTGCGCGTGGTGCGCGGCAGCGCCTTCGACGTGGCGGTGGACATCCGCCGCGGCTCGGCCACGTTCGGTCAGTGGTTCGGCATCACGCTCGATGCGCAGAGCCAGCGCCAGTTGTGGATTCCCCCCGGCTTCGCGCACGGCTTCCTCGCCCTCGAAGGCGACACGCACTTTCTCTACAAGACGACCGACTACTACGCCAAGGACAACGAGCGCGCGATCGTCTGGAACGACCCGGCCGTCGGCATCGTCTGGCCCGACCTCGGCATGGCGCCGCTGTTGGCGCCCAAGGACGCCGCGGCCGCCGGTCTGACGCAAGCCGATCCCTACTGACAATCACTCCATGAGCAGCAGCAAAACAATCCAGGTTCAACCGGTGGTCATGGCCGGCGGCAGCGGCACGCGGCTGTGGCCGCTGTCGCGCGCGGCCTACCCGAAGCAGTTCCTCGTCCTGACGGCGGACAAGAAGACGCTCTACCAGCAGGCCGTGGCGCGCATCGAGCCTCTGGGCCACAACGGCTTCGACGTGGCCGCGCCGATCACCGTCGGCAACGAAGAGCACCGCTTCATGGTGCTCGACCAGTTGCGCGAACTCGGCATCAGCAGCGGCCCGGTGCTGCTCGAACCTTCCGCGCGCAACACCGCGCCGGCGATGACGCTGGCTGCGCTGGCCGCGTGTGAAGGCAACGGCGACCCGGTGCTCGTGGTCTCGCCGGCCGACCATGTGGTGGCCGATATGGCCGCGTTCACACGCGCGATGAACACCGCGATCCATGCGGCGGCCGGTGGCGCCATCGTCGTTCTCGGCATCACGCCCGACCGTCCCGAGACCGGCTACGGCTACATCAAGTGCGCGCCCGGCGCGCAAGCGGCGCGCGTGGTCTCGCAGTTCGTCGAGAAACCCGACCTCGTCACCGCGGAGCGTTACCTCGCCGACGGCAACTACACCTGGAACAGCGGCATGTTCGTGCTGCGCGCCTCGGCTTGGCTCGACGCGGTCAAGCGCTTCCGCCCCGACATCCTCTCGGCCACCGCCAACGCCTGGGCCGTGCGCAAGACCGACCAGCGCTTCGTGCGCCCCGGCGCGGCCGAGTTCGCGGCCGTGCCGTCGGAGTCGATCGACTACGCGGTGATGGAGCATTGCCCGGGCAGCGGCATCGACATCCGCATGGTGCCGCTGTCTGCCGGCTGGAACGACCTCGGCGCGTGGGACGCGGTGTGGCAGGTGGCAGCCAAGGACGGCATGGGCAACGCCGCGCTCGGCGACGCCATGATCACCGGCAGCCGCAACTCGCTGGTGCACGCGTCGAGCCGCCTGGTCAGCGTGGTCGGTGTGGACAACCTCGTCATCGTCGAAACGGCGGATGCCGTGCTGATCGCCGACCGCGAGCGCAGCCAGGACGTGAAGGCCATCGTCAGCCAACTCGAATCGAAAGGCCGCACCGAGAAGAACCTGCACCGCAAGGTGCACCGCCCCTGGGGCTGGTACGACAGCATCGACGCCGGCGCGCGCTTCCAGGTGAAGCGCATCATGGTCAAGCCGGGCGCGAGCCTGAGCTTGCAGATGCACCACCACCGCGCCGAACACTGGATCGTCGTCACCGGCACCGCCGAGATCGTCAACGGCGACAAGGTGCTGACGCTGACCGAAAACCAGAGCACCTACATCCCGCTCGGCGAGAAGCATCGCCTGTCGAACCCGGGCAAGGTGCCGCTGGAGATCATCGAGGTGCAGTCGGGGTCGTACCTGGGCGAGGACGATATCGTGCGGTTCGAGGACACGTACGGGCGGAGTTGAACACGTTGTGAAGTGACACCTTTGCAGAACACCGGCGCCACCTTACAATCGGTGCGTTCACGCAATGAACGCTGATGCGCCGCACCTCGATTGAGCAACCTGCCCATTGATTCCGTAGCTGCCGAGCTTGCCGTGCTGCGCTTGCTGGAAAGCGATCCGACTTTGTCGCAGCGCGAGTTGTCCAAAGCGCTGGGCATGAGCTTGGGCAAGACGCACTACCTGCTTCGCGCCCTGCTGGACAAAGGCTCGGTCAAGGCGAGCAATTTCCGGCGTAACGACAACAAGGCGGCGTATATGTACCTGCTGACCCCTGCCGGCGTGAAAAAGCGCGTGGCGCTGACACGAGCTTTTCTCGCGCGCAAGGAGTCCGAGTACGTCGCGCTCGAGCGCACCATCGCGCAACTGCGCTCGGAGCTCACGCAGAGATGACCCCCCCGTCGACCGTGATGCGCAAAGATCGCATTCGCATCGGCCTGCTGGGTTGCGGCCGCATCGCGGTGCGCCATGCGGAGCTGCTCGGCAAACGCCAGATCGAGGACGCCTGCCTGGCAGCAGTCTGCGACGTCCAACACGAACGCGCGACGGCAATGGCGGAAAAGCACGATGTGCCGGCCTTCGAGTCACTCGGCGCGATGCTGGCCGGCGCCGATCTCGACGCGGTCGCGGTGCTCACGCCAAGCGGCCTGCACGCCGATCACGCCGTGAGCATTCTCCGCGCGGGCGCACACGCAATCGTGGAGAAGCCGATGGCGCTGACGCTCGAAGATGCCGACCGCATGGTTGTGGCCGCGCGCGAAGCGAAACGGCATCTGCTGGTCGTCAAGCAGAACCGCTTCAACGTGCCCGTGGTCAAAGCGCGCGAGGCCTTGGATGCCGGCCGCTTCGGCCAGCTCGTGCTCGGCACTGTGCGCGTGCGCTGGTGCCGCGAGCAGAAGTACTACGACCAGGACGGCTGGCGCGGCACCTGGGTCATGGACGGCGGCGTGGTTGCCAACCAGGCCAGCCACCACGTGGATATGCTGCAG
>CADEEN010000318.1 GCA_902826345.1 uncultured Burkholderiales bacterium
AGGTTGATGGCGATGATCGCGTCCCACTTCTCGGGCGCGAACTCCTCGACCAGCGCCACATGCTGGATGCCGGCGTTGTTGACGAGGATGTCGAGGCGGCCGAAGCGGCCGATGGCGCCGCGCACCATCGCCTCGATGGCGTCGGGGCGCGACATGTCGGCGCCGTCGTAGAGCACCTCGACGCCGTTGCGCGCGCCGAGCTCGGCGCGCGTGGCCTCGATCTCGGCGGCGTCGCCGAAGCCGTTGAGCACGATGTCGGCGCCGGCCGCGGCCAGCACTTCGGCGATGCCCAGGCCGATGCCGCTGGTGGAGCCGGTGACGAGAGCAAGGTGGCCGGCGAACGGCCTGTAGGTGGCTGACATGCTGCGCTGTCCTCTGCGGTGATGACGAAACGGTGTGCCATTTCGTCCGCGCAGGGCGGCGTTTCTTTCATCGCCGGGAGCGGATTTTTCTTCAGGCGCGCGTGTAAGACGCGCGCGCCGCAGACGACTCAGCGCGGCTTGTCGTCGCCGCTGCTACCGCTGTCGTCGTCCGACGGCTCGCTCTTGCGCACCAGGCGGCGCAGCAGGCCGAACTGCTGCTCGACGTTGCGGCAGGCTTCGCAGATCACCATGTGCACGCGCAGCCGCGCGCGCTCGGTGCCCGTCATCTCCTCATCGAGACCGTCGCTGAGGATGCGGGCAACGTCTTTGCAGGTGAGCTTCTCGGTGCTCATGAGACGGAACGCTGGAACCAGTTCGTGTCGAGGCAGGTGCGCAGCAGCATGCGCGCGCGAAACAGCATCACGTGGCAGTTGTTGGCCGTGATGCCGAGTTCGTCGCAGACCTCGCGGGTGTCCTTCTCCAACCACTCGCGCATCATGAACACGCGGGCGACGCGGGCCGGCAGTCTTTCCAGGCAGCGTTCGAGCGCCTTCATCAACTGCGTCTGCTCCAGCGCGCGCTCGGGCTCGACCCAGGCCGCCGGTTTGTCCTGCCAGTGGCCGTCTTCGCGGAACATCGCTTCGATGGCTTCGTCGAGCGACTGCTCGTCCAAGGGCTCGATGGCGACCTCGCGCGAGCAGCGGCGGATGTGGTCGACCAGCTTGTGCTTCAAGATGCCGGTGGCGTAGGTGCGCAGCGAACTGCCGCCCTGGAAGGCCGCCGGCTTCTCGAGAATGGCCAGCAGCGTTGCCGAGACGGCGTCTTCGGCGGCCGCGTCGTCGCGCAGTTGCAGCTTGGCAAAGCGCAGCAGGGGTTTGTGCAGCGCCGAGAGTTCTTCTTCGAGCGGGCTCATGCACCTGATTCTGCGACCGTTTGAGGCGCGTCGCTACACTCGCAGCGCCAAGCCCAGACCCCTAGTTCACATGCCCCTCTACCGCCTCGGCGAGCACGCGCCGCAGATCGATCCCACGGCCTGGGTGGCCGACGACGCGGTGCTGGTCGGCCGCGTCGTTCTCGGCCCCGGCGCCAGCGTCTGGTTCGGCGCCGTGCTGCGCGCCGACAACGAGCCGATCACGATCGGCGCGCGCTGCAACATCCAGGAAAGCGCGGTGCTGCACACGGACCCCGGCTATCCGCTGACGCTCGAAGACGGCGTGTCGGTCGGCCACCAGGCGATGCTGCACGGCTGCACGGTCGGCCGGGGCAGCCTGATCGGCATCCAGGCGGTGGTGCTCAACGGCGCGGTGATCGGCGCCGAGTGCCTGGTCGGCGCATGCGCTTTGATCACCGAGAACAAGCGCTTCCCCGCCGGCTCGCTGATCGTCGGCTCGCCGGCGGTCGTCAAGCGCGCGATGGACGCGGCGCAGATCGCCGGCCTGGCCGACAGCGCCGACGGTTATGTCGAGCGCGCGGCGCGCTACCGCGCAACGCTGGTGCGCGCGGGATGAGCGGGACGTGCGCCGGGCCGCTCCCAAGCCGGCCCGCATCCCCTTGGGGGATCGCGAGGCGTACTCGCCGCGCGAGGGGCTGACATTGACAGACGAGCTGCACAAGTTCTTGTTCGAGGGCCTGCCGGTGCGCGGCATGCTCGTGCGCTTGGGGCCGTCTTGGCGCGAGGTGCAATCGCGTCGCCATGTGCAGGGTGCGTATCCGCAACCGGTGCGCCGCCTGCTCGGCGAAATGGCGGCGGCGGCGACGCTGATGCAGGCCAACATCAAGTTCGACGGCGCGTTGATCCTGCAGGTCTTCGGCGACGGCCCGGTCAAGCTGGCCGTGGTTGAAGCGCAGCCCGAGCTGACCTACCGCGCCACCGCCAAGGTGGTCGGCGAGGTGCCGGCCGATGCGCAGCTCGCGGCGATGGTCAACGTGCATCGCCAGGGCCGCTGCGTGATCACGCTCGATCCGCGCGACAAGAGCGGCGGCGCGCAGCCGTACCAGGGCGTCGTCGCGCTGCATGGCGACCAGGGCGAGCCGCTGCAGCACCTGGCCGAGGTGTTGGAGCACTACATGTTGCAGTCGGAGCAGCTCGACACGCGTTTGATCCTGGCGGCGAACGACGACACCGCGGCGGGCTTGTTGATCCAGCGCTTGCCGGTGGAAGGCGAAGGCAACCTCGAGCGCGAACAGCGTGAGGACCAGATCGGCCTGAACGAAGCCTTCAACCGCATCGCGCACCTGGCCTCGACGCTGACCAGCGATGAGCTGCTCGGCCTCGATGCCGATACCGTCCTGCGCCGCCTGTTCTGGGAAGAAGACCTGCGCCGCTTCGAGCCGCTGGTGCCGCGCTTTGCCTGCACCTGTTCGCGCGAGCGCGTGCGCAGCATGCTGCGCGGCCTCGGCCGCGACGAGGTGCAGGGCATCATCGACGAGCGCGGCGATGTCGAGATCGGCTGCGAATTCTGCGGCACGCAGTACCGGTTCGACGCGGTGGATGTGGGCGATGTCTTCACGCCGCCGGCCCAGCGGCTGCCGGGCTCGGGCAGCGTGAACTGATCGGCGCGCGTTGCGCGCCGCTGCCGATCAGCGCAAGTTGCGCAGCCGGTGCTCGCAGTCCGGCACGTCGCACTTTTCGCACACCCACTGCCATGCCGGCTGCGCGGCGTCGCGTTGCGCCAGGCGCGTCAACAGGCCGCTGGCGGGCGAGGCGCGGCGTGCGAGCAGCGGGGTGACGGCGCTGAGCGCGTTGTCCACGCGCTCGGGTCCGCTGCCGCTGACGAGCGACCAGCCGATGCGGTGCGTCGCCAGCAACTCGCGCAGCATCGCGTCGATCGGCGCGCGCACATGCTCGCCGTCGCGCTGCAGGCCGTCGGCCACCCAGGGCAGGTCGAGTGCGGTGACGAGGGTGTGCTGCACGCCGCGCGCATGTTCGGCGGCGGCCCAGGCGTCGAGCGAGCGGTCGCCGAAGACGAAGCGGCTGTAGACGGCGATCATCAGCGCCGTGGTGTCGGCAACGACGACGTCGTGCGTGGCCGCCGCTTGCGCGATGCGGTCCTGCTGCGCCCGCGCAATGCCGCGCTGCTCGTCGGCGCGCGGCGTGCGGCCGGCTTGTTCGCACCAGGTGCGCAGATGTTCATCGACGGGCGTGCACCGCAGACCCGTTTCCTGCGCGATGCGCTCGGCCAGCGCCGATGCGAGCGTCGATTTGCCGGTGCTCTCGGCGCCGACGATGGCCACGACCAGGCCGCAAGGCCGATTCATGACGTTCTCGCGCGCTGGTTCCATGCCCGCCATCCGACCACCGACAACACGGCAAACAGCGCGTAGAGCACGACCGTGAGCCACAAGCCCTTGTAGGCGAACAACGTCACGCTGACGATGTTGACGCCGAGCCAGACCGGCCAGTTCTCGACGTACTTGCGGCCGAGCAGCCACTGGCCGGCGATGCTGCCCGCGGTGGGCAGTGCGTCGAAGTAGGGGACGTCGCTGTCGGTGAAGCGATCGAGAGCGAAGCCGAGCAAGGGCCATGCGGCGAACGTGGCGGCGATGACGGCGAGGCCGCCGCGGGCGTCGATACGCCGCACGCGCAGCGCGGCGCCGTCGGCCTGGCGGCCGAACTTCCATTGCCACCAGCCCCAGCCGGCGACGATGACGAACAGGATTTGCAGACTCGCTTCGCCGTAGAGCTTGCTGTGCGCGAACAGCAGCAGGTAGGCCAGCGAGCTGACGATGGCCAGCGGCCAGGCGATCAGTTGCACACGCATGTTGGCGAGGACCATCCACAGCGCGAGCACGAAGGCCGCGAGTTCGAGCCACGTCACCGGGCTGCCGAGCAGGGAGAAGGGCGCCGCGAGCAGCGGCGCGAACACGTCCATCAGTGGGTCAGCGTGGTCTTGCGACCTGCACCAGGATCTCGTCGGGCTTGACCATGCCCAGCTCCCAGCGCGCGCGCTCTTCGACCATCTCCAAACCCTCGCGCAAGTCACGCACCTCGGCAACGAGTTGCTCGTTGCGCGCGCGCGCCTGGTCGTTGAGGGCGGTCTGCTTGTCGAGCTCGAGCTGCAGCTTCATCGTGTACGGCTTGCCCGAGTTGCCGAGCCACAACTGCGCCTGCACGAGCAGCAGCACCGCCAGCAACGCCAGCGTGGACCAGGGCAGGCGGCGCAGGAGATTCATCAGATTCTGCGGAACGCGGTGCGGCCGGGATACGAGGCTACGTCGCCCAGGTCTTCTTCGATGCGCAGCAACTGGTTGTACTTGGCGACGCGGTCGCTGCGGCTCATCGAGCCGGTCTTGATCTGGCCGGCGTTGGTGCCCACCGCAATGTCGGCGATCGTCGAGTCTTCGGTTTCGCCCGAGCGGTGGCTGATGACCGACGTCCACCCGGCGCGCTTGGCCATCTCGATCGCCGCGAAGGTTTCGCTCAGCGTGCCGATCTGGTTGATCTTGATCAGGATCGAATTGGCAATGCCCTTGTCGATGCCTTCCTTGAGAATGCGCGTGTTGGTGACGAAGAGATCGTCGCCGACCAGTTGCACCTTGCCACCGAGCTTGTCGGTGAGGTGCTTCCAGCCGTCCCAATCACTCTCACCCATGCCGTCTTCGATGCTGATGATCGGGTACTTGTCGCACCAGCCGGCGAGGATGTCGGTCCACTCCGCCGCCGACAGCGTCAGGCCTTCGCCTTCGAGGTGGTACTTGCCTTCCTTGTGGAACTCGCTGGCCGCGCAGTCCAGGCCGATCGCGATCTG
>CADEEN010000319.1 GCA_902826345.1 uncultured Burkholderiales bacterium
CGCGGTTAACCAACTGGAGATCCGATCCATGACGACCATGTTCACCCCCGACCACGAGTGGATCAACATCGAAGACCACGAAGCCGCGGTGGTCGGCATCACGTTGCATGCGCAGGAAGCGCTCGGCGACGTGGTGTTCGTCGATCTGCCCGAGGTCGGCAAGACGTACAAGCGCGGCGAGGTGGTCGGCGTCGTCGAGTCGGTGAAGGCCGCGGCCGATCTCTACATGCCGGCCGAGGGCGAGGTGGTCGAAGTGAACGAAGCGCTGCGCGCCGATCCGTCGCTGGCCAACAGCGATCCGATGGGCAATGGCTGGTTCTTCAAGGTGCATGTGACGCACATGGAACAGTTCGACGAGCTGATGGACCCGCCGGCTTACGACAAGTTGTTGACGACACTTTGATCTCGAGAACCATGCTCAAGTCCGCCACCACGCCACTGTCCGAACTCGAGAACGCCGCTGAATTCCGCGCCCGCCACATCGGGCCGTGGGCGGGCGACGAGCAGCAGATGCTGTCGGTCATCGGCGCCGCGTCGCGGCGTGCGCTGATCGAAGCCGTCGTGCCGCGCTCGATCGCGCGCACGAGTGCCATGAACCTGCCCGCACCCGTGGGCGAGGCTCAGGCGCTCAAGGAATTGAAGGCGGTCGCGTCGAAGAACCAGGTCTTCAAGAACTTCATCGGCCAGGGCTACCACGGCACGATCACGCCCGGCGTCATCCAGCGCAACATCCTCGAGAACCCGGCCTGGTACACCGCGTACACGCCGTACCAGGCCGAGATCTCGCAAGGCCGCATGGAAGCGCTGATCAACTTCCAGACGATGGTCTGCGACCTCACCGCGATGCCGATCGCCAACGCGTCGATGCTCGACGAAGCGACCGCCGCCGCCGAAGCAATGACGCTGGCCAAGCGCAGCGTCAAGGCCAAGGGTAACGTCATCGTCGTCGCCGGCGATTGCCACCCGCAGACGATCGAGGTGGTGCGCACGCGCGCCGAGCCGCTGGGCATCGTCGTCAAGCTCGCCAACTCCGGGCCCGAGTGGGACACGCTGCTCGCCGGCGACGACTACTTCGCCGTGCTGATCGGATACCCGACCACCAGCGGATCGATCCACGATCTGCGCGCCGACACCGGCATCGTGCACGTCAAGCACGCGGCCTTCATCGTCTGCACCGATCTGCTGGCGCTGACGCTGCTCACGCCGCCCGGTGAATGGGGCGCCGACATCGTCGTCGGCAACAGCCAGCGCTTCGGCGTGCCGATGGGCGGCGGCGGCCCGCACGCCGCCTTCATGGCGTGCAAGGACGAGTTCAAGCGCTCACTGCCCGGCCGCCTGGTGGGCGTGAGCATCGACGCGCGTGGCGACAAGGCGTACCGTTTGGCGCTGCAAACGCGCGAGCAGCACATCCGGCGTGAGAAGGCGACGAGCAACATCTGCACGGCGCAAGTGCTGCTGGCGGTGATCGCCAGCATGTATGCCGTCTACCACGGCCCCATCGGCCTGAAGCGCATCGCGCAACGCGTGGCCAGCTACACGGCGATCCTGGCCGAAGGGCTGACGCAACTCGGCCACGCGCCACGCAAGGAAAACGCCTTCGACACGCTGTCGCTGAAGACCGACGGACAGACCGGCGCGTTGGTCGAAGCGGCTGCGGCACGCGGCATGAACCTGCGCCGCTTTCGCGAATGGGACGACGCCTACCTCGGCATCACGCTCGACGAGACGACGACGCGCGACGACATCGTGGCGCTGTGGCAGGTGTTCGCGCAGCCGGGTCAGTCGCTGCCCGACATCGCAACTTTCGAGCGCGGCATCGAGCCGCTGATCCCGCTCGCATTGCGCCGCACGAGCGAGTTCCTCACGCACCCGGTGTTCAACACGCACCACAGCGAAACCGAGATGCTGCGCTACATCCGCAAGCTCTCGGACAAGGACCTCGCGCTCGACCGCACGATGATCCCGCTCGGCTCGTGCACGATGAAGCTGAACGCGACCGCCGAGATGATCCCGATCACCTGGCCCGAGTTCGCGCACATCCATCCGTTCGCGCCGGTCGAGCAGCGCGCCGGCTACGCGTTGCTCGACGAGCAACTGCGCGCCTGGTTGTGCCAGGCTACCGGATACGCCGGCATCAGCCTGCAGCCCAACGCCGGCTCGCAAGGCGAGTACGCCGGGCTGCTGGCGATCCGCGGCTGGCAGCAGGCGCGCGGCCAGGGGCATCGCAACGTCTGCCTGATTCCGGAGTCGGCGCACGGCACGAATCCGGCGAGTGCGCAGATGGTCGGCATGAGCGTCGTCGTCGTCAAATGCGACGCGCTCGGCAACGTCGACATGGCCGACCTGACGAAGAAGGTCGAGGCGCACAGCGACAAGCTGGCCGCGATCATGATCACCTACCCGAGCACCTACGGTGTGTTCGACCCGAAGGTGAAAGAGCTCTGCGCGCTGGTGCACGAGCACGGCGGGCGTGTGTACGTCGACGGCGCGAACATGAACGCGCTCGTCGGCGTGTCGGCGCCGGGCGAGTTCGGCGGCGACGTCAGCCACCTGAACCTGCACAAGACCTTCTGCATCCCGCACGGCGGCGGCGGGCCGGGCGTCGGGCCGGTGTGCGTGGTGCAAGACCTCGTGCCGTTTCTGCCCGGCCACCACACCTCCACCGGCAATGAATCGCCCGTGGGCGCCGTGAGCGCAGCGCCGCTCGGCAACGCCGGCGTGCTGCCGATCTCGTGGATGTACATCCGCATGATGGGCGCCGAGGGCCTGACCGCAGCGACGGAGGTCGCGATCCTCGCCGCCAACTACGTGGCCGCGCGCTTGTCGGAGCACTACGACATCCACTTCAGCAGCGAAGTCCCGGGCTTGAAGGGTGGCGGTGTCGCCCACGAGTGCATCCTCGACCTGCGGCCGTTGAAGGAGACGAGCGGCGTCAGCGCCGAAGACGTGGCCAAGCGATTGATCGACTACGGCTTTCACGCGCCGACGCTGAGCTTCCCCGTGGCCGGGACGCTGATGGTCGAGCCGACCGAGAGCGAACCGCTGGTCGAACTCGATCGCTTCTGCGACGCGATGATTTCGATTCGCGAAGAGATCCGCAGTGTCGAAAGAGGCGAGTGGCCGCAGGACGACAACCCGCTGAAGAACGCGCCGCACACCGCCGCGTCGTTGCTTGCGGATGAGTGGAAGCACCCATACTCGCGTGAAGCCGCCGCCTACCCGGTGCCGGCGTCGAAGCAGAACAAGTACTGGAGTCCGGTGGCGCGCGTCGACAACGTCTACGGCGATCGCAACCTGTTCTGCTCGTGCATTCCGATGAGCGAGTTCGCCGACGCGGCAGTCAGCGCATAGCTCAGCGCGGACCTGGGTCCGCGGCCGGGCTTCAGGCGCGCGCTGCGACTCGTATCACTGCCGATTCAGCCGCAGGCCACTTTTGGCGATGCGCAAACTGCCGTCGCGTTGCAGATCGACATGTTCGCCATCAGCCAGCTTGTACTCGGCGATACCCGTCGGCTCCCAATGCTGCGGCAGCTCCGGCGCCGAGGGCATCTTGACGAGGTGCTCATAGCCGAACACCTTATAAGGCGCGCCGTGCTCGTCTTGCGCAACGAAGGTTTCGAGAAGGTGTAGCTTGCGATCCATGTTGATGCTCCTCAACAAGAGGTGCCGTGCGAAACGACGGGTTACTGCTGGCGGAGAACCTTGCCGCCGCGGGCCAGGAACATTCTGTTCACGATGATGTCGATAGTCGCGCATTCGGAAAGTTGCAGCAACGCAGTCGCGTTTTCTTGCGCAACGGCATCAGCGCATCGAAAAAGCCGTGGCCGCCTTGATGCCCGACAGCGGCTCGATCAACGACAGCAACGGCTGCAACTCTCGGTATCTCGTCGCCACCTTCGTCGCATAGGCAAAAAACCGCGGCAGGTCCGACGCGTACTTCGCCTTGCCATCACGATGCTTCAAGCGGCAAAAGATGCCGAGCACCTTCAGGTGCCGCTGCAAGCCGATCCACTCGACGTCACGCCAGAACGAGCCGAAGTCGTCCCCCACCGGCAGCGCCGCGCGGCGCGCCTTGTCCCAGTAGCGCGCCGCCCAGTCGAGCTCGCGCTCTTCGTCCCAGGACCAGAACGCATCGCGCAACAGCGAGGCCACGTCGTAGGCAATCGGCCCGAAGGCGGCGTCCTGGAAGTCGAGGATCGCCGGATTCGGGTCGGAGACCATCAGGTTGCGCGGCATCCAGTCGCGGTGCACGGCGACCTTCGGCTGCGCCAGCGCCGCAGCGACGAGCACGTCGCTGACCTGCTGCCACGTCTTTTGCTCGCGCTCACCCCAGGTGATGCCGTGCTCGCGCGCCACGCACCAGTCGGGGAAGAGCTGCAGCTCGCGACGCAGCATCGCATCGTCGTACGCCGGCAGCGTCTCGCCGGGCACCTGGCTTTGCCACTGCACCAGCGCCGTGATCGCATCGCGCATGAGGGTGTCCGCCTGCTGCGGGCTGGCGTCGGCGAAGGCATCGAGATACAGCGTGCGGCCGAGGTCGGTCAGCAGCAGGAAGCCACGCTCGACATCGGCAGCCAGCACCTGCGGGCCGTGCAGGCCGGCCTGCTGAATCAGCCGCGCGATCTCGACGAACGGCCGCACGTCTTCCTGCGGCGGCGGCGCGTCCATGACGACGAGGCTCGCGCCCTTCTCGGCATCGATGCGCAGATAGCGCCGAAAGCTCGCGTCGGCCGACGCCGCGCGCAAGGTTTTGCCGCGCAAGGCGTATTCGGCAGCGAGCGGTGCCAGCCAGCGATCGAAGTCGCTCTTGCGCTGCGGGTCGGCCCAAGCGACCGGGGCGGGCTGCACGGTGTCTGTCATTGATAATTCATTCTACAAATCCATGCCCCTGCTGCTCTCGCTCTTTCTTCGATGCCGTTTCGCCGTCACCTTCCGGCGCTGACCCACACGCTGCTGTGGCTGGCGCCGCTGACTGCGGCTGCGCAGCTCGCGCCCGCCATCGACGAGCGCCAGTTGCCGCTGACGCTCGAAGCCGATGAGCTGCGTGGCCGGCCCGATCTCGATTTCGTCGCCGAAGGCAAGGTGCTGTTGAAACGCGGCCG
>CADEEN010000320.1 GCA_902826345.1 uncultured Burkholderiales bacterium
TATTGATTGTCCGTGGTTTTGTGTGATATGGCAACACCAATGGAATAACCCGGCCTTGCCTGGACACTCGCCGCCTCGCCGGCGACTGAAGGCCGGATGGCGGCAACTGGAAAGCCTCTGTGACCGGCATCGCTACCGGGAAGCACTCATGCGGTTCCCTACGGCCAGAGGAATGGACTCCACTTTCTGGGGGGAAGTACATGAACTTGCGCCATCTTCGCTGTTTCATCGCCGTGGCCGAGGAGTTGCACTTTGGCCGGGCGGCGCGGCGACTGCATGTGGAGCAGTCGCCCCTGTCGCGCACGATCCGCCAACTGGAGGCGGGCCTGGGCGTAACGCTGCTGGAGCGCACGCCACGCGGCGTGCGCCTGACCCCGGCCGGGCAAGTGTTCCTGGAGGAGGCCCGGCGCGTGCTGCTGGCCTTTGAGCAAGCCCAGACCAAGGCGCGGGCGGTAGCGGCGGGACACCGGGGCACCTTACGCATCGCCTTGGCCGGCGGCGTCGGGCGGACCCGGCTGTCGGCACTGCTCGCGTTGTGCCGGGAGGAGGCGCCGGAAGTGGGCATCCGGCTGTTCGAGGCGCCGCTGTCGCAAGTGGTGGGCGGGCTGGGCAACGACCTGTACGACGCGGCCTTTGCGATGGCCGGCGAGATGGAGGCCGGAGTGGTCGCCAGGCCGGTGTGGCAAGATCCACTGGTGGTGGCCATACCCGCGCGGCACCCCTTGCTGGCGCACAAGCGGGTACCATTGGAAGAGGTGGTGGGCTACCCGCTGGTGCTGTGTCACCCGCAGGTTTGTCAGGAGTGCAGCCGGCAATGCGAGCGCCTGCTGCGCCTGGTGGAGACACCGCCGGTCGTGGCCGAGTACGTGACGACCCACTCGTTGATGCTGGCCCTGGTGGCGGCCGGCTATGGCGTGGGATTTTCCACCGCGGCGCACGCGGTGGCATGCCGGCAGGCGGACGTGATCGTCCGGCCGCTGGACGAGGACTCGGCGGCGTTGACGACCTACCTGCTACATCCCGAGGGCGCGATGTCGGAGCCGCTGCGCCACTTCATCGACCGTGCTCAGCGTGTCGGCCATATGCCGTTGGATACGCAACGGCTCGCATGAGGCTGCTTCAGGCGGGTTGGGGCGATGCCATTTTGGTCAAGGTGCCAGACCTGTTTGTCATAGCGGGGTTCCATTGACGCGGTGCACGGGCGTGCTGCACTCAGGCTGCTCGCGCTTGCGGTTGGCATCCTGCGATAAGACTTGCATGCCCATCGCGTCGCGTCACAGCGAAGACGCGCGGCGCAACAATGCTTGCCGTATGCGCATCGGCTCTGGCGTGTTGAGCTGATCGCGCTTTACTGGGCCTTTTCCCCTGCAAAGACTTTGGCCTGGTTATCCGGGTCAGGCATGGTGCCCGCGAATGACGCTGGTGACAGCATGTTTCGCGGCTTGCGAATTGTGAGTGATGGCGCCATGCGCGGCAAGACGCACATCTCGCAACGAAACCGGCGGCATCGTCGATGCCACGGTCTTCGCCGCTTCGCCACTTGCTCGTTTCGCCCGGAGACTTCTGGACGGCCACGCACGTCGCCTGTACGGCGGGTGCGTGTGCGTGGACTCGGTGCGATGACGAATGGAGGCGCGCGATATGCCGAAGTCGAGCAGCCTGGCCGATGGCGCCAAGACCTACTACCGCCCGATCGAGGCGGCAATCCGCTGGAGCGGATTGCTGCGCTTCGAGCGGCGCATCCTGGCGACCTTGGGACAGCGGCCTCTGCCGGAGGCAACGGAGTTTCCGCGCTGGCCGATGCTGCGGTTGAACACCGAAAGAATCTTCGATGCGCTGGCTCACGGCGAGATGCCGTATGGCAAGGAGGGTTTGGTGCGGGACACGCAGGGCCTGACGATGGACGACCTGTCGCTGACGGTGCGGCACGTCGACCTGAAAGCCTGGATGGCGCACTACTACCCCGGCGAGAAACCGGCGTTTCTGTTCGATGAGATCGAGCGTGCGCTTCACCCAGCGATCAGTCTGGACACAGTGGGCGCATTGCTGGCCGAGCGGGAAGCGATCAAGGCGCGGCTGGCGGAACACTTGGGCGTGCACGAGACGCTGCGCGCCGAGCATGAGGCGCTGCTCAGAACGCACGCCGCCTGCGCGGCCGACGCGGAGCGTGCGAACACGCCGGGGCCGCGCAGCGAATCGACCTACCTGAACATCGTTGCCGGATTACTGACGCTGCTGCTGGGCAAGTCGCCCAGCGGCACGCCGTATTCCAGCTTCCTGACGCAGGAGGCCATCATCAGCGCGATGGTGGCGCACCACGGCAACGCGATGGGCATCACCGAGCGCACCCTGCAGGCCAAGTTCGCACTGGCTCGGCGCAATCTGCAGAGCACAACTTCCTGAGCGATGCCAGACCGTATCTGCGGTCGCGGATACCGCATTTGCGGTGTCTTTCCTCAACGCGGTGTTCTTAATTCGAGTCACGCCAATCAGCGCCACTGAGCGTTAAGGAGTGACCCTCATGTCTTCGCAGACCACCGCCACGGCGGCACCGACCGAGCACCGCATCCTGCGCCGCGCCGAGGTCGAAGCCAAGACCGGCTTCAAGCGCGCGCACATCTACAGCCTGATGAAGGAAGGCAAGTTCCCCAAGGCGCTGCGCCTGGGCGTGCGCGCGGTGGGCTGGGACTCGGTGGAGATCGAACAGTGGATCGCCGATCGCCTCAAAGAACGCGCCTGACGCTTCTTCTCGGTTCATGCCATTCGACGAGGAGAAGCCCATGCAGGTGGTGTCCATCATTTCGACCAAGGGCGGCGTGGGCAAGACCACGACGGCGGCCAACCTGGGCGGCTTCATCGCCGATGCCGGGCTGCGCGTGCTGCTGCTGGACCTGGACGTGCAGCCCACGCTGTCGAGCTACTTCACGCTGGACGTGCGCGCGCCCGGCGGCATCTACGAGATGCTGGCCTTCAACGAGCGGCGCATCGAGCAACTGGTGTCGCGCACCGCGATCGCGGGCCTGGACCTGGTGCTCTCCAACGACGACCGCGGCGAACTGAACACGCTGCTGCTGCACGCTCCGGATGGGCGCCTGCGACTGCGCCATCTGCTTCCCGTCTTCCGCACGCACTATGACTTGCTGTTGATCGACACGCAGGGCGCGCGCAGCGTGCTGCTGGAGATGGCGGTGCTGGCGTCCGACCTGGCGCTGTCACCGGTGACGCCGGAGATTCTGGCCGCGCGCGAGCTGCGCCGCGGCACACTGCAACTGATCGAGGACATCGCGCCGTATCGCCACCTGGGCATCGAGCCGCCGCCGCTGCGCCTGCTCATCAACCGTGTGCATCCGGTGTCGTCGAACGCGCGGCTGGTCCAGCAGGCGCTGCGACAGGTGTTCCAGGAACAGGCCGGCGTGCAGGTGCTGGACACCGACGTGCCGGCCATCGAAGCCTATCCGCGCGCTGCGACACGAGGATTGCCGGTGCATCGGGTGGAGTACCGGCGGCCGGCTGGGCGCACGGCGCCCGCGGCGCTGGACACCATGCGCACGCTGGCCGGCGAGCTGTTCCCCGCGTGGCGGGAGCGCTTCGCGCTGGTCACCGGCCGGGCCGATGCGGGAGGGGCCAGCCATGGCGAGCGCACATGAACTGGCGCGCGGCCGTGAACGGCTGCGCGCGCTGATCGAGTTCGCGCTGGGCGAAGGCTGGCGCGTGGTGCGCACGTCCGGCGGGCACCTGAAGTTCACGAAACAAGGCTACGCGTCGATCTACACCAGCTCGACTGCGAGCGACCACCGTGCCGACCGCAATGCCCGCGCGCAACTTCGCCGCGCCGACCGGCAGGCGCAGGAGAACGGCCGTGGCTGAGCTGACGCCGCAGGACATGGCTGCCAAGCTGCTGGCCACCGGCTTCGAGCGCAGCGGCCCTTCGGCCGCGACCTTGAGCGACCCCATCGCCGACACGCCGATGGTGGTGACGCTGGACCAGTTGCGGCCCTACGACCACGACCCGCGCGTGACGCGCAACCCGGCCTATGCGGAGATCAAGGCGTCCATCCGCGAACGCGGGCTCGACGCGCCCCCCGCGATCACGCGCAGGCCGGGCGAGGCGCACTACATCATTCGCAACGGCGGCAATACGCGGCTGGCGATCCTGCGCGAGTTGTGGAGCGAGACCAAGGAGGAACGCTTCTTCCGCATTGCGTGCCTGTTCCGCCCGTGGCCGGCGCGCGGCGAAATCGTGGCGCTGACCGGACATCTGGCCGAGAACGAGCTGCGCGGCGGGCTGACCTTCATCGAGCGGGCCTTGGGCATCGAGAAGGCGCGCGAGTTCTACGAGCAGGAAAGCGGCCAGGCGCTGTCGCAGAGCGAACTCGCGCGGCGGCTGACTGCCGACGGCTATCCGGTGCCGCAGTCACACATCAGCCGCATGAACGATGCGGTGCGCTATCTGCTGCCGGCGATCCCGACGCTGTTGTACGGCGGATTGGGCCGGCATCAGGTGGACCGGCTCGCGGTGCTGCGCAAGGCGTGCGAGCGCACCTGGGAGCGGCGTGCGCTGGGCCGCACCGTGGCCGTGGACTTCGCCACCTTGTTTCAGGACGTGCTGACGCAGTTCGACACACAGCCGGACGACTTCTCGCCGCAGCGAGTGCAGGACGAGCTGGTGGGCCAGATGGCCGAGTTGCTGGAGGCGGACTACGACACGCTGCTGGGCGCGGAGCCGGTCGATGCGATCGCGCTCTTCTTCCGCCGCTGGCTGCAGCGCAACGTGCCCCGGGATCGCTACCCGCAGGCGCGCTTCATCCTGTACGACGCGTTCCAGTTCATGTTCGACCGGGGCCGCGTGAGTGGCATGCTCGACTTCGAGCTGGCGCACGTGGGCGATCCGATGATGGACCTGGCAGCGCTGCGCGTGCGCGACACGATCAAGAGCATCGGCGAGCTTCCGGAGTTCGCGGCGCGCTACGAGAAGCTCACCGGCATCGGGATCGACCATGACGTCGTCGAGTATCACAGCGTGCTCTACAACGTGATCTCGGTGACCTCGACCGTGCCACGCGCGGCGACGCGGCCGACATCGTTGCGGC
>CADEEN010000321.1 GCA_902826345.1 uncultured Burkholderiales bacterium
AAGCCGCGCTGCGCGGCGTCGATCGCCGCGCACAGACCTACCGGGCCGCCGCCGACGATGACCAGCGGCACGCGCCGGGTGTCGCGCGCGCCGATCTCGTCGGCGCGCCGGTACGCATAGCGCGGCCAGGTGTAGGTGGCAAGCAAGTCAGTGCTTCTCGTGCATCCAGGCCGCATGCTGCGGCGCCTTCTTCGTCTTGCTCCATTCGTCGAGCATCGCCCACTTCACTTCGTCGAGCTTCGCGTTCATCTCCGGCGTGGCGGTGTCCACGGCGAGTTCGAGGCGGTGGCCATTGGGGTCGAAGAAGTAGATCGACTTGAAGATGGTGTGCTCGGTCGGCCCGACGACTTCGATGCCGGCCGCTTGCAGCCGCGCCTTCGCCGCCAGCAACTCATCGAGGCTCGCCACCTTGAAGGCGATGTGCTGCACCCACTCCGGTGTGTTGCCGTCGCGGCCCATCGGCGGCGCGTTCGGCAGCTCGAAGAAGGCCAGCACGTTGCCTTGTCCGGCGTCGAGAAAGACATGCATGTACGGGTCGGGCGCGCCGGTGGACGGCACGTTGTTCTCGGCGATGGCGAGCACGAAGTTCGTGCCCAGGTGTTTGCCGTACCACTCGACGGTTTGTTTGGCGTCGCGGCAGCGGTAGGCGACGTGGTGGATGCGTTGCAGCAGGCTCATGGTCAACCTTCCAGGGATTTCCACATGTCGATGTCACGCTCTGCCGTCCAGATGCGCGGATGCGGGTGCGCCGTGGCTTCATCGTAGGCGCGCGTCACGTCGAACGGCATGCAGTGGTCGAAGATCACCCACGCACCGTACTTCGGCTGCAACGCCGCATGCGTCTCGCGGTACACGGTCTTCAAGTCCTTGCCGGCAGCAGCGCCGGCTCGGACGCTCGCATACAGATCGCTGACGAAGGCGCGCGTCGAGTCGAGGCCGGCCTTGACCTGCGCTTCACCCTTCAACGCCGGCCCGCGGCCGGGCACCAGCGCCTTCGCATTCAACGCGGCGATGTTGTCGAGCGTGGTTGGCCAGTCGCTGAAATACGCGTCGCCTGCATACGGCGTGGCGTCGAACTCGACCAGGTCGCCGGACAGCAGAGTGCGCTCTTGCGGCAGCCAGACGACGGTATCGCCCTTGGTGTGGCCGCGGCCGAGCTGCAGCAACTGCACTTCCAACTTGCCGAGCCACAGCGTCATCTTGCCGCTGAAGGTGATCGTCGGCCAGGTCATGCCCGGCGGCACCGACTCGACATTGCGGAACAGGCGCGGAAAGCGGCCGATCTCGCTGGCTTTGTCGGCCTCGCCGCGCTCGACGATCAGGTCGCGCGTGTCGTTGCTGGCGATGATCTGCTGCGGTCGATAGGCCGACGCGCCGAGGACGCGCACCGCGTGGTAGTGCGTCAGCACGACGTACCGGATCGGCTTGTCGGTGACCTCGCGGATGCGGCGGATCACGTCGGCCGCCATCGCCGGCGTGGCCTGCGTGTCGGCCACCAGCACCGCGTCGTCGCCGATGACGATGCCGGTGTTCGGGTCGCCCTCGGCGGTGTAGGCCCAGGCGTGCTCGGAGAGTTGCTCGAACGTGACCTTCTTTTCTTCGAGGTCGGCTTGGCTGGCAAACGTCTTGCTGGTGGCTGGGCTGTTCACGCAGGTCTCCGTCGTTGGCGAAGCGCAAGCCTACGACAAAAAAGATGTCACGTTGACGGGGCGTGCCGCGACAGACGAGAGGACAGCGCAGCCACACGACAGCGCTGCCACGGAGCCGACGCCGAGCGGTTCCGCGACGTCCTTTCTTCATCAACCGCGTTTCACGTCACCGAGGAATCTCACCATGAAGACCGTTCTTGCCGCCCTCGCGCTGTCCGTCGTTTCTGCCGTCTCGTTCGCCAAGTCGGCGCCGACGACATCGGCTGCGCACGAGCCCGCCGTTCAGTACATCTTCCAGGGCGACACCTTTGCGCCCGCGTTCACGTCGCCGCTGACGAAGACGCGTGCCGAAGTCATCGCCGAACTCAAGGCCTCACGAGCCAACATGGACTACGTGTTCATGGGCGACACCTGGGTGCCGCGCAGCGTCTTCATGAGCGAGCGCTCGGCCGCCGAGGTGCGCGCCGAAGCGGCGCGTTATGACCGCCGGGCCGCATTGCGTGCCGGCACCGAGAGCCGCCACTGACCTGACGCCGCAGGCACGCGCCGCTCAGGCGCGCGCCTTGCCGTTGCCGCCATCGAACCAGCGTTTTTGCATGCACGCGCGCAGCGACAAGCGCGCACGGTGAAGGATCGTGCGCACGTTGTCGGCCGACAGGCCGAGCTGCTCGCGGATCTCTTCGCTTTCGAGGCCGAGCCACTCGCGCATGATGAAGATGCGCCGCGTCTGCGTCGGCAGGCACGACAGGCAACCGTCGAGCGCTCGCATCATCTGCTTGCGCTCGGCGCGATGCTCGGGCTGCTGCCAGGCCGGCACGGCTTCGCGCCAATGGCCGCTGTCGTCGAACTGGGCGGCGAGCGCGGCGTCCATGGCCTGGCCTTCACGTTCGCCGTCCGGCACCTGCACCTCGCGCCGCGCCGCCGGCGAGCGGTACCAGTCGGCCACCTTGTGGCGCAGGATCGAGATCGCCCAGGTGGACAAGGCGGCATCGCCGCGCCAGGTCGAGCGTTGCTCGACGACGGCGATCAAGGTGTCCTGCACCAGATCCTCCGCGTGCGCGCTGTCGTGCACCGCCAGCCGTGCCTGGCGCAGCAAGCGCTGGCGCAAGGCGGGCAGTTCGGCGTCGAGTTCGGCTGGGGTGGCGTTCATCGTGTGTGCTGGCGCGGCGTTGTCCGGTCAGTCGTGGCAGCAACAACGGCATTACGCAATCGAACGTGTCACGTTTGCCGCCGCTCGCACGACCAACGACGACGGGCCGGTCGCATCGCCGGAGCCGTTGACGCGTTGAGGTCCTTCCGGAGTCCGACATGAAGTGGATGCAGCACACCTGCCGACAAGCGGCCGAGCTGATGTCGTTGCAGCGTGACGAGCCGCTTGGGTTCTGGCGCGCGCTGGGCCTGAAGCTGCATCTCGGCGTGTGCGGCGATTGCCGCGAGGTCGACAGGCAGCTCGATCGCTTGAGCGATCTGAGCGCGGGCCTGTGGGGCGGCGCTCACGGCGCTGGCGAAGAGGGCGACGGGACTCAGCGGTAGCTGCGCGCGTCTTCGATCACTTTGCCGTCGTTGGCCAGTTCGCCCGGATGCTTGAAGGCCACCGCGCCGCGCAGTTTGGTGACGTCGCGCAGCGTGACGGCCACGCGCTCGGCCAGGCCGTCGGGTTCGCCGTGCGCAACTTCGGCGAACAGCGTCATGCGGTCTTCGGCCATCTCGCCTTCGACGACGAGACGCGCGCGCAGCAGTTCGGGATGGCGCTTGACCACTTCGGCGATCTGGCTGGCGTGGACGAACATGCCGCGCACCTTGGCGGTCTGGTCGGCGCGGCCGAGCCAGCCTTTGATGCGCGCATTCGTGCGGCCCGTCGGGCAGCGGCCCGGCAGCACGGCGGACAGGTCGCCGGTGCCGAAGCGGATCAGCGGGTAGTCGGGGTTGAGCGTCGTGACGACGACCTCGCCGACGTCGCCGTCGGCAACCGGATCGCCGCTGCCGGGGCGCACGATCTCGACGATCACACCTTCGTCGAGCACGAGGCCTTCGCGGGCGCTGGTTTCGTAGGCGATGAGGCCGAGATCGGCGGTGGCGTAGCACTGGTACGCCGCGATGCCGCGCTCGGCCAGCCAATCGCGCAGCGACGGCGGAAAGGCTTCGCCGCCGAGCAGCGCCTTCTTCAGCGAGGCGATGGAGATGCCGGTTTCGGCCGCCTTCTCGACGAGGATCTTCAGGAAGCCCGGCGTGCCGATGTAGGCATCGGGCTTCAACTCGGCCATCGCCTGCAATTGCAGCTCGGTGTTGCCGACACCGCCGGGGAACACGGTGCAGCCGAGCGCCAATGCGCCGGACTCCATCATCAAACCGCCGGGCGTCAGGTGGTAGGAGAAGCAGTTGTGGACGAGGTCGCCTTCGCGCAAGCCGGCGGCGAAGAGGGCGCGCGCCAGGCGCCAGTAGTCACGCGCGGCAGATTCGGGTTCGTAGATCGGGCCCGGCGACTGGTACACGCGCTGCGCCGAGCGCGCGCGCGGCAGGGCGCGCCAGCCGAGTGCCGAGAAGCCGCCGAACGGATCGCTGGCGATGTGCGCACGCTGGCGTTCGAGCAGTTGCGATTTGCGCGTCACCGGCAGCGCGGCCAGCGCGGCGCGCGAGGTGATGCTCCCGGCATCGACGCCGGCCAGCAGTTCGACGAAGGCGCCGGTGGCCTGCGCCGCGCGCACCTGCGCCGGCAGCGCAGCCAGCAGCGCGGCTTCGCGTTGCGCCGGATCGCGGGTTTCGAGCGCGTCGTGAAAGTTGCTCACTCTTCGCTCTCCCACTTCGACAGGCGCTTCTTCACCTCGTCGATCAGCTTGCGCTGCTGTTCGGCTGAACTCACGTTGATGCGGTCCCACTCGGGCGTGAGCATCAAGCGGCGCGCGAGCTTGGCGTTGATCGTCGCGCCGTCGATCGACAACTCGACGACACGCTTGCCGCGCAGTTCGCAGGCGTTGCCGCGCTCGGCGAGTTTCAGGTCGCGCAGCGCGCGCTTGATCGTCACCAACGCGTTCTCGGCGTTGAAAGGCGGCGGTGCGAAGTCATTCATGACAACCACCTTTTCCTGCGCTTGTAGCTCTTCACGTCGCGAAAGCTCTTGCGATCGCCGCCGCCCATGCCGAGATAGAACTCCTTCACGTCCTCGTTCTCGCGCAGGTTCTTCGCTTCGCCGTCCATCACCACGCGCCCGTTCTCGAGGATGTAGCCGTAGTCGGCATAGCGCAGCGCCATGTTGGTGTTCTGCTCGGCGAGCAGAAACGTCACCTTCTCGCGCTGGTTCAAGTCCTTGACGATCTCGAACACCTCTTCGACGATCTGCGGCGCCAGGCCCATGCTCGGCTCGTCGAGCAGCACCATCTTCGGCTCGGCCATCAGCGCGCGGCCGATGGCGCACATCTGCTGCTCGCCGCCCGAGGTGTAG